>JAJRYZ010000125.1 GCA_024275515.1 Spirochaetota bacterium | reverse complement strand
CTATCCAACGCTCCCGTTATGTTCCAGATGTTTCATAACCCGTCGTTCGTATTCCCGCAAGACCGGTCGGTTCGATCGAGCTGTGTTTCAAAAACGATTTTCGGATATGCTTTCGAACGATACATCGGGGTGGACGCGGCAAAGATCACCGTCAACGCCTCGCAGAGAGGGCGGCCGTCGGCGACGGACCGTCGGCGCGGCTTCAGTCGGCAGTTCCAGCATGGCTGAATGCGACGATTCTCATTCCGGCGAGCCACATCGAGAATCGCTCGCGCGGCGTTAGTATCGCCCGTACTCGCGCGCCGTTTCGACCATCGCTCGAATGTTCTCCTCGGGAGTGTCCCGCCCGCATTGATCTCCGGTCGAAAGGATGAATCCGCCTCCCGCCGCCGCGTCGTTGACGGCTTTCCGACTCGCCGCGACAACCTCCTCGACGCTTCCGTTGAGCATAACGGTGGTCGTGTGGAGATTCCCTTTCAGCACGATCCGGTCTCCGTAACGGCGCTTCAGCTCGGCGAGATCGCAGTCTCCCATCGGCGGGATCTCGAGGGGGTCGATCACCGTCAGTTCGGTCTCTTCGGCCGCCATCCGAACGAGTTCGGCCTCCGGTCCGCACGAGTGGATATGCGTCGGAATACCGAGATCGGCGGCAAGCTCGGTCGTTCGTCTGAGCACCGGAAGAACGAGCTCGCGAAACGTCTCGGGCGTCTGGAAAACGAGGGTTCCCGACCCGCCGCAGAAAAGGAAATCCGGTTTGACCTCAAGCGTGGCGAGTAACCGCATCCGCGTCTCCACTCGATCGAGCATACGTTCCATGCGGTCGAAGAACGGTCGCGGGTTGTCGTGGAACGCGTAGACATCCTCCGGGTTCCCGAGCACTGCCGTCACCATGCCGCTGTGCATTCCGAGCACTCCCTGATCACCAAGCTCGCGACGCATCGTTTTCCACAGAGCCATCCCTTCGGGCCGGCGGCGGAGATTGTCGATCGGTTCCCATTCGGTCGGAACCGCCGGCAGCCCGAGCGCGACCGGATCGACGTTCGAGGCCGGCGGATTGTCGGCGGTATAGACCCTTGCCCGGCGACTCCACTCTCCGACCGAGGTGTCGAAGCTCATCGTGACGAAGCGTCCGTCCGGATAGCGGTGGACGATTCGTTCTTCCCAGGTCGACCGTTCGCCGGTAAGCGGGTCGACCGGTCCGAACTTGTAGAGCTCAAAACCCCCGTCGATATCGAAATACTTGAGAGCGTCGATATGCGCCCTCCAAAGCGGCGGGTCTTCGTGGGCGTATATGTCCCAGAACGGTTTCCCAGTGAGTCGACAGGGAACCATATTGGAAATGTCGGGGCAAACGGGAACGCGGTCGGGAATTTCGCCGCGAAGAACCGCCAGAAGTCGTTCTCGAGAGGTCATTCGAGCATTCTATCCGATTCTCGGGAGAAGAGGCATCGCCGCGAGCGATTCTCAATTCGGCGACCCAAATCCCAAAATCGCTTGCGGCGTGGATTCGGAACCGCTGTTCGCGCCGCCATTCGCTTGCGAACAGTAAACGAGTATGTCGATAATGAGCATTCGGAAGGAGACGAAATAGATGACACCGACACCGCGCATCTTGAGCGTTCGAGAGCAGGATGCGGTGATCACCCGAGTACTCGAAAGACGACTGCGGGATATTCTTCCGACGGCCATGCGGGAGGCGGAGATCGACATGTGGTTGATAATCTGCCAGGAGGACGACCTCGATCCCGTTTATCGGACGATGATCCCCCTGAATACCTGGACCCCGATCCTTCAGATTCTGATTTTCGCCGATCGGGAGGGCGATGCGGGCGTAGAGCGGATCAACCTTTCCATGACGCGGACGGAGAGTCTTTTCGACCAACCGTACGACGGAAGGCACGTCGAAGAGCAGTGGAAGCTTCTGGCGCGCATCGTTGCGGAACGGGACCCGCGGAGAATCGGAATCAACATCGGACGTGTGCAGTGGGCGGCCGGTGGGCTCACGCACAACCTCTACTCCCAACTCGTCGCGGCGCTTCCAAAACGATACGTCGAAAGACTGGTGTCGGCGGAACCGGCCGTTATCCGTTGGCTCGCTACCTTGACCGATCTTGAAATCGATTTGTTCGATCATGTCGTGGCCGTGTCGCGAAGCATAATCGCCGAATGCTACAGCCGGAGGGTCGTCACCGTCGGCGTGACGACTACTACGGACCTCGAATGGCACTACCGACAGCGGTGCGTCGATCTGGGAGTCGAGGTGTCCTTCAAGCCGTCGTTCGGACTGGTCCGCAGCACCGCCGCGAAGGCGCGGTATGGAGCGGACGATCCGATCATTCGGCCCGGAGATCTCATCCACTGCGACGTTGGCCTTCGCCACTTGAGATTGACCTCGGACCACCAGCAGTGGGCGTACGTGCTGCGGCCGGGCGAAGAAGACGCTCCGAAAGCCTTCAGGCGTCTCATGGAGAAGGCGCACGAGTTGCAGGACGTTTTCATGGGGGAGTTTCGCGCCGGATTGACCGGAAACGAACTCCTGCACGCTATCCTGAACAAAGCGCGGGCCGTGGGACTTCCCAATCCGCGGGTGTATTCGCACTCGTTGGGTCTCTACCTCCACGAGCCGGGGCCGCTTATCGGTCTTCCGTGGGAGCAGGAAACATGCCCCGGTCGAGGTGACGTAAGCCTGAAGGACGACTACGCTTTCACGATGGAGCTTTCGGTCGCCGACGGCATCCCCGAGTGGAACGGCGAGGCCCTGAGCCTGGCCGTCGAAGAGGACGTCGTTTTCACCGGCGGAGAATGTCGGCTCATCGGCGGGCGCCGCATGTCCTTCTATCTGATATGACGGTGGATCCGTTCAGACGCCCGACCCGTCGGCGATCAGCCGCGCCGGGGCGCGAGGTTCCTCGATTTTCCGCCGCGGAGATCGTGCGGCTCGCCGGTCGACCGTGTAGAATGCGTCGATGAATGCAAGACGGCGTTTTCTCGACGTACTGAGTCTTCGGATGCCCGCCGATCGGATGCCGATGGTCGAATGGGCCGCCTGGTGGGACAAAACGGTGGAACGATGGGAAACCGAAGGTCTCGACACCACCGGTCTCGACTACGGTAAGCTCCAGGAGTACTTCGGCCTCGATCCGTTGGTGTGCCTCAGGGCGCCGCCGAGATCGCCGGCATGTCCCGGACCCGAGTCCCGCGGCGCGCCGATCATCCGAACGGAGGAGGACTACGAAACAATCCGGCCGTACCTTTTCAACGACTCGATCATCGATCGGCTGCTGAACGATGCCCACGCCGTGGTCGAACGCCATGAGGAAGGCGAGCTGATTGTCCGCGTGTGGCTCGACGGCTTTTTCTGGTTTCCACGGACCCTCTTGGGCATTGAAAATCATCTCTACGCGTTCTACGATCAGCCGGAGCTGATGCACCGTATGAACTCGGAGCTCGCGGATTTCAACGTCCGTGTCGTCGAAGCGTTGATCCCGGTCCTGAAGCCCGACATGATCGGTATCGCCGAGGACATGTCGTACAACAACGGCCCCATGCTGTCGGAAGAACAGTTCGATGAGTTCATCGCCCCGTACTACCTGCGAATGCTGCCGGCCGTCAAACGGGCGGGTGTGAAGGTGTTGGTCGACTCCGACGGAGACATCACCTCGATGATTCCTTGGTTAGTGCGGGCCGGGATCGAGGGAGCGTATCCTCTCGAACGCCAGGCCGGGGTCGACCTCGCGAAGATTCGCCGGGCCTACCCCGAGTTTCTTCTCCTCGGCGGCTACGACAAGATGGTCATGTTCAAAACCGAAGGGGCGATGCGCGCGGAGTTCGAACGGTTGCTTCCGGTGATGAGGTCGGGAGGATACGTGCCCTCGGTGGACCATCAGACGCCGCCGCAGGTGTCGTTGAAGAACTACAGAACCTATCTCCGACTGTTCGAGGAGTACGCGAAAAAAGCGGTTACCGGGGACGTTTACGCATAGAGCCGAGGCGACCTACACGATTACGAACGGGTTCCGGTGGGGTTTTGGGGCCGATCTTTTCTCGGGAGATTCGGGCGATTCGACGCGAACGACATGGCACGCATGAACGTCTGGTACGGTCTCCAACTCCGGGGCAGACACCTATACGCGCTTTCTAACACGTTTCTAATAGTACGCTAAGCGACTGCAAATACGACGTCCTTAGTTTCTGGTCACCAATCAAGACCGAAGGGACAACTGAGGAGGTTTGTATGAGAAAGTGCGTGCTTTTTTTCCTGGTATCAACGGCGTTGTCGGCGCCGGCGTTTGGAGGCGGATCCGAAGAGATTTCGGCGGTCGACGGCAACGACGATTACGGGTGGATCATGGATGTATCTGACGACGACATCCTTCCCGGCGTCAATCCGCTGAAAGTAACCGGCGACATTTGGGCCGCGGGCAGCTCAACGGTATTCCCACTTTCCGAACGAATGATCGAGAGATTCAAGGACGAGGGATACGGAGGCAACATTACGCTCGACAGCATCGGAAGCGGGGCAGGGTTTGAGAGGTGGGCTGTTGCGGCTGAAACCGACATTGCGAATGCCAGTCGACCCATCAAAGACAAAGAGATCGAGGCGGCCTGAAAAAACGGAAGAGATCCGATCGAGTTCCGTCTTGGAACCGACGCGCTCGCAGTCGTAGTCAATCCCGCCAACGATTTCGTGCATGATGTGACACTTGAGGAACTCGCTCTCATTTTCGGGCGTGCGGACAGATGGTCGGACGTCGACCCTTCGTGGCCGGACGAAGAGATAAAAAGATTCATTCCCGGAACGGACAGCGGTACGTTCGACTACTTCGTGGAAAGAGTCCTAAGCGACGATAAAGAGACGATCCTCGCGGCGAACAATACGCAACTCTCCGAGGACGACAACGTCCTTGTCAGAGGCGTACGCGGCAACAGGTACGCAGTCGGTTTTTTCGGATACGCATACTATGCGGAGAACTCGAATGTCCTGGACGTTCTCAGCATCGAGGGCATCGAACCTTCGGCCGCGACCGTGGGCAGTGCTACATATCCTCTGGCGAGACCGATCTTCATGTACAGTAGCGCGAACATAATGAAGGAGAAGCCGCAAGTCGCAGCGTTTATCGCCTACTATCTGACCTATGTAAACGAGGAGATCAGGGATGTGGGTTATTTCCCGGCCGGAGAATCAGATCTGGACAAGGCCAAAATGAGCTGGATGACGGCGATGAGCGGTCGACTGAAATGAGTCCGTCACCGCCGCAGATGGTTCTTTTCTGCTCGAGACCGATAAAGACCCTGCGGAGAAAGGATCTCTTGTTAAAGGGGGTCCTTGCGTCGTTTTCGATCATCTCCGTGGGTGTAACCGTCGGAATAGTGTACATTCTGGCCACCGAAGCATTTCGTTTCTTTTCTACCGACGACGTAACGCTCAGAGTTTTTTTCACTTCACTTGAGTGGCAGCCCGTGATAGGTAGATTCGGCGTTCTGCCCTTGCTCAACTCAACGCTGGTAACCAGCTTCATCGCCATGGTCGTCGCGGGCCCATTGGGAATATGCGCGGCGATCTATATGAGCGAATATGCCGGCGAAAGGTTCAGATCCAGGGTAAAACCGACTCTTGAAATACTTGCGGGCGTGCCGACCATAGTCTACGGCTACTTTGCGCTTACCTTTATCACTCCGTTGCTAAGGCGTATTTTTGGACGCGATGTCGTGGATGTCTATAACACCGCATCCGCCGGAATCGCCATGGGAGTTCTTGTTTTTCCGATGATCGCTTCGATGGTCGAAGACGCATTGTCCGCCGTCCCTTCCGGTTTGCGTCAGGCGGCCTACGGACTCGGCGCGACGAAGCTGGAAGTGTCCGTCGGGATCGTGATCCCTGCCGCGGTTTCAGGAATTACGGCCGCCGTCATCATGGGACTTTCGCGAGCCGTGGGAGAAACGATGATCGTCGCTCTTGCGGCGGGAGCAGGATCGCATTTTACTTTTGATCCTTTCAAATCAGCGGAGACAATGACGGGATATATCGCCAGAATATCAGGAGGAGACATCGGATATGACACCGTAGATTATAACAGTATATTTGCCATCGGTATCCTGTTGTTTCTTGTCACTTTCGTCTTGAACGCGATCAGCCAAATGATAATTCGGAAATACAGGGAGTTCGGTAACGATGAATGCCGATAGAAGAAGGAAGAATCGTATCTGCGGAATCGTCTTTTTTTCGGCCACGCTTACCGGGATTCTTGTTCTCGTAGTGCTTCTTCTCAGCGTCATTAACGAGACGTTCGGATACGTCATTCTTGTCGACAGAAGATCTCCCGCCGACGTCTACGGCCCTGAAAAAGACTTGGCAGAGGCTTCGAAACGGGAACTCGTCGCACTGCTGGAACAAAACAGTTCAAAGGGCCTTATGAGAAAACTGGAATCCGACGAGCCCTTTAGCGAAAGAAGCAGAGAGAACGTCTTTGAATTGGTATTGGCCGAAGTGATAGATCCGCGAATAGTCGGATCATGGTCCCTGTTCAGCTCCGTTTTCGAGAAAGAAAAGATTCTCGACGCTCTGGAAACCGATTTCCGCGGCGGTACTCTTCAATTCAGGTCGTGGCTGTCACCACGTTTTATCACAGGTCTACAGTCCGGCGCCGCCGAAAAGACCGGAATAGTGATCGCTTTGTGCGGCTCACTGCTACTCACGGCAATCGCGATAGCAGTCTCTTTCCCTCTGGGAGTCGGCGCCGCGATTTATTTGCAGGAATACGCGAAACCGAACGGACTGAACAGCCTGATACGGCTAACCATCTATAACCTTGCCGGCATTCCTTCGATTATCTACGGAATGCTCGGTCTCGCCGTTTTCGTGAGGTTTATGGCGCCTATTACCAGCGGAAAGGTCTTCGGCGCCGCCGTCGGTAGTACGGCAAACGGCAGGACCGTTCTGTCTGCCGGCCTGACGCTGGGACTGCTGATTCTGCCCATCATCATCATTAACGCTCAAGAGGCGATCAAGGGTGTGCCCAACACCTTACGGCTCTCCGCCTACGGCCTCGGCGCGACGAAGTCTCAGACCATAATGCACCATGTTCTTCCGTCTTCCGTGGAGAGGATCCTGACCGGCTCTATTCTCGCAGTTTCCAGAGCTCTTGGGGAGACGGCCCCGCTGGTTGTGGTGGGCGCCTCGACATTCGTTTCGCGGAAGCCGACCTCCGTTTTTTCGAAGTTCACCGCTCTGCCTGTTCAAATCTACCAGTGGACCGCCAGACCGCAGCCGGAGTTCCGGAAAGTGGCGGCGGCGGCGATTATTGTATTATTGGCGCTGCTGCTTACGCTGAACGCCGGCGCCATTATTCTTCGCAGCCATCAGAATGGAAAAAGGAAAGGTATTATTTAGTGGTTGCCGACAGTGTTCTGGATCTGAACAATCTTAACGTCTATTATGGAAATTTCAGGGCGGTGCGAGACATAACATTAAGCATCCCCGGAAATATGATTACGGCGATTATCGGTCCCTCAGGATGCGGCAAGAGTACGGTCTTGCGATCGATAAACCGGATGAATGATCTCGTGCCCGGCGCGCGAATCGAAGGGCAGATTATCTTCCACGGCAAAGACATATACGGTCCGAAGGTGGACGCCGTCTCTCTGCGGAAGAGAATAGGGATGGTTTTCCAGGAACCCAATCCATTTCCCCGAAGCATCTCTGCCAACATTACGTGGGGGGCAAGAATACACGGCTACAGTGGAAACATGGAGGAACTTGTGGAAGAGTCTCTCAGGAAGGCGGCCCTGTGGGATGAAGTAAAAGACAAGCTCAAAGAAAACGCGCTCAGGCTTTCCGGCGGTCAGCAGCAGCGGCTCTGCATTGCGCGGGCGATCGCGATAAAACCGGAAATCATTCTTATGGACGAGCCGGCTTCGGCGTTGGATCCGATTGCTACGCTCAAGATTGAAGATCTCATGAAGACCCTGTGCAGGGAGTTTACCATAATCATCGTAACGCATAATATGCAGCAGGCTTCCAGGATTTCCGATTACACCGTTTTCTTGATGACCGATGAATACCGTACGGGATATCTCGTTGAATATGACACGACCAGTGAGATTTTTTTCCGGCCGAATGACAAGAGAACCGCGGACTACATATCCGGCAGATTCGGATAGCCGGGCACGATGTCGTCGTGGCCGGCTTGATTGTCCATGAACACCTCGTTATGGGTTGATTATGCCGAGAGCAACAATACTGATAGTCGAGGATGAAGAGAGCATTCTCAAGCTCATTAAGTACAATATAGAAAACGCCGGGTTCAAGACCGTGACGGTTTCAAGCGGAGAGGCGGCCCTCTCTTCCGCTTTCAAGATTGCTCCCGACATGATAGTGCTTGATCTGATGCTTCCCGGGGTAGACGGCATGGCGGTGTGCCGGATACTCACACGAGATGAACGTACCGCGCACATTCCTATTCTCATGGTCACGGCCCGAGGCGACGACAGTGACATAATCGCCGGCCTCGAGGCGGGGGCGGACGACTATATCACCAAGCCGTTTAGCCCCAAAGTCCTCGTTGCCAGAATCGGTTCGGTCTTGAGGCGCAGCAGAAAACCGGCCGGTTCTCTTGCCGGCGCCGGCGATGTTTCTATCCACGGCATAAGAATCAATACCGATAAGCATGAGGTGACGGTCGCGGGCGAGTTGATATCCTTGAGTGTTACCGAGTTTGCCATCCTGGAATTCCTGTGCAGAAACCCCGGATGGGTTTTTTCTCGGAATCAAATAATCAGCGCGGTCAAAGGAGAGGACTATCCCGTCACGGAGAGGTCCGTGGATGTTCAGATACTGGGTATTAGGAAAAAGCTGGGGCTCCGCGGAAAATATTTGGAGACGGTGAGGGGGATCGGATACAGAATGGCCGAAGGCTCGGATGAAGCGTAGAAGCCTGCTGGGGACCATCTACCCATTCCTTGCGTTGGTGGCGCTGCCTCCCCTTGTTCTTCTTTCCGTCGTAAGCACGGCGACGGTCAAAGATATTGTGCACGATCAAACCCGGAAGACAATCACGGAAGCCACCTACCTGCTTAGGAACATTCTCCCAGCAGACAGGATTTCAGATGTGGGCTTTATGACGCGCTTCTCTGAAAACGCGGTGAAGGGAACGGATTTCCGGATCACCATCATGCTTCCCAACGGCGTCGTAACAGGCGATTCTCATATGGAGCCTTCGCTGCTGGAGAATCATCTGTTACGAAAGGAAATGCAGGAAGCCGTTCACGGTGAAGAAGGATTCTCGCAGAGATACAGCAAGAGTCTGAAAATGGAAATGTATTATTTCGCCCTGCCTCTTAGGGACGGAGAGAACCTCTCCGGTGTGTTGAGGGCGTCCATCCCTGCCGACACGATCAGATCCACTCTTAGAGATTCGTACATGCAGATCGGAGCTGTGACTCTTTTTGCGATCGCCGGCATATCGCTTTTGAGCTACTTGTTTGCACAGCTCATTTCCCGACCGATTGTAAAGCTCACGAATATGGCGGCGAAGTTTTCAACACTGGATTTTGGCGCGATATCGGCAATCGAAGGTCCGGATGAAATCCATGCGCTGTCGAAGAGTTTAAGGAAAATGTCGGGGATACTCGAACAGAAATTCGACTCCGCCGTGCGCCGGAGAAAAGAACTGAAAGCGGTCTTTTCGGCCCTCGTGGAAGCCATTATAGTAATCGACGGGAAGTTTGTCGTCAAGGAGGTCAATACAGCTGCTTTGCGTCTTTTCAAGATCGACGAGAGTGAAGCCTGTGGCAGGCCGTTCGCGCAAGTGGCGCGCAATTCGGAACTGAACGAACTGGCGCGAAAAACGGCCGATGAAAAAGCCTCTCTCGCGAAGACTCTGCTGGTGAAGGAACAGATAAGCTCTCCGAATGACGAGTTCAGGGGTGGCGAATTTACCTCCCGTGATCTGTATCTGCAAGCCAACACTTCCTATATGGAAACGGAGGATCACGACATACGAATTATCCTGGTTCTTCACGATATTACTCAGATAAAGACGCTTGAAAGGATACGGAAGGATTTCGTTGCGAATGTTTCCCATGAGTTGAAAACGCCGGTTACATCGATTCTCGGCTTCGTCGAAACACTCAAGGAGGGAGCGATCAACAGAAGGGAGGATGCCCTCGAGTTTTTGAATATCATGCAGGCTCAATCGCAGCGTCTGGATTCACTTATCAAGGATCTCCTCAGTCTGTCCGCTCTGGAATCGCGCGAGAATACCGAAATCGAGAGGGAGTTCCACAGTTTTCCGGAATTGGTGTCTTCAGCGGTTGAGGTGTGCAGCGCCGAAGTAGAGAAGAAGAATGCGGACATTCGGGTCATATGCCCTTCGGGGCTGAAGCTAAGAGTCAACCGAATCTTAATGGAACAGGCTCTCGCGAATCTCATCGATAACGCCGTGAAGTACTGTCCGGCGGAAAGTACCGTTACGATCAGCGGCGAAGGGTTTGCCGATTACGCGCTTATCAGAGTGTCGGACAACGGCCCGGGTATCCCTGACTCGGACATTCCCAGAGTTTTCGAGAGATTCTATACGGTAGACAAAGCCAGAAGCAGGGAGTTGGGCGGCACGGGACTGGGTTTGGCGATTGTCAAACATATAGTTCTTGCACACAAGGGAGAGATAAGCCTAAAACGCGCCGACGGCGGTGGGAGCGAGTTTGTCATGCGGATACCTTCATAGCAACGGGTGTATACTCGCAAGGCATGCGGCTTTGCCCGCCGACGAATTCCGGATAAGGAGCTATCATGACGTCACGCGAACGAGTACTAAAGGCGGTCAACTTCGAGCAGCCCGATCGTGTCCCCATCGACTTGGGCGCCATCCGCGCTTCGGGCATAAACGCGGTTGTCTACCACGAACTGAAAAAGCGTATGGGAATCGAGCTCCCCACGCGGATCCACGACACGATGCAGATTCTGGCGGAACTCGATATGGAAGTTCTCAACCGCCTCCATGTGGATGTCCTGCCTTTGGAACCAATGACGGCGCGGTGGGCCCGGCAGGAGGCTTCCGCAGGGGTTCGCAAGACGCTGTTCTGCGGACTCGACGTATATTTTCCACCCCGGACGGAAATCGAGGAGCAAAGAGACGGAAGCTGGATACTGAAGGGGCCCGACGGCGGAGATATCGCGCGCATGCCGAAGGACGGATTCTACTTCGACTTTATTCGCCCCACGATGGCCGATACTCGCATCAACCCCGACGCGTTTCGTCCGTCCGATACCGTCGCCGAGGAAGAATTGCGGGAACTCGAGGAACACGGTCGATTCCTCTACGAGAATACGGACAAGGCTCTTCTCGGATGGGGAGCGAGTATTTCATTGGTCGGACTCAGCGCGCTTCTTTCGGACAATATCACGCAGGGCTCGCTGGATGAATGGCTGTGCATGTTGATGACGGAAAAAGAGACGGCGCATGAAATGATGAGCCGCTACGTAGAGGCGACTATCAAGCGCATCCAACTCTACCATCAGGCGGTCGGCGATTTCTGTTTCGCGTGGGGTGTGGCCTCCGACGATGCAGGCACGCAGAATGCGGAGTTGCTGTCGCCGGATCTTTTCAGGGAGATGATCAAACCGCACTACAAGAGGTTGTGTGAGTGGGTGCACGCGCACACCGGCTGGAAAACGTACCTCCATTCCTGCGGCTCCATCTATCGCTTCATTCCCGAATGGATCGACGCCGGAATCGATATACTCAATCCCGTGCAAATCGCCGCCGCCAACATGACGCCCGAACGTTTGATGAAGGATTTCGCCGGGAAGATTGTTTTTTGGGGCGGCGGGTGCGATACGCAGAAAGTGCTTCCGTTTGGATCGCCGGAGGAGGTGCGTCGGCATGTACGGCGGAATATCGAGTTGTTTTCGGCCGGTGACGGCGGGTTCGTGTTTGCGCAAGTGCATAACATCCAACAGGACGTTCCCGTTGAAAACGTCGAAGCAATGTTCGAAGCCGCCCATGAGTTCGGCCGCCTCGAATAGGCGACGGCGCGCCGGTTCGTCATTGAAGGAGAGTCTCACGTGCGAGCTATCGATTGGTTGTTGAGCGGTTCTCCGTGGTTGGACGTTATCGGACGCAAGGTCGGCGAGGACGGCCGATGCACGGCTGAATCGGTGTGGCGTGATTGGAAAGAATGGGATTTCGGGCAGAAGCGCGAACCGTCTCGGTGGGTAACGTTGATTGTACATCGGATATTGAAACGGGCGCCTGAGTCCCGGTAGTGCATGGAACGTGCGTCGGTCGAAGGGATCTCTCACGCAGCAGTTCTCATTATGAGACTAAGACCTGCGTTCGCTTCGGCGCTCTCTGACGTTTTGCCGGTCAGTACCGGCAAAACACCACGAGAGCGTCTTGTTTGCGTACTGCTGCCGGGCAATTCTCGACGTGGCTTGCCATATCGAGAATTGCTCTCTCTCACGACGGCGTCTTGAATGCTGAGTGTTTTCGTCATAGAATGAGCAACACCATGAGGAAGCTCTTTGTCACTTTGTTTCAACTACTGCCCGTCATTATCAGCGCGCTTCTCGCGGCGGCGCATTTCCTGAGATCGGGGACGCATGTTCTCTTTGCGATAAGTCTGCTGACGCCGTTTGTGCTGCTGATCCGCCGCCCGTTGTCCGTGAGGATAGTACAGGCGGCGCTGGTCCTGGCGACTCTGGAATGGATTCGGACCGTGTTCGTGCTTGCGTCTGTGCGGGCGAGAGCCGGAACGTCGTCGACGCGCCTCGTGATTATTCTCGCCGCGGTTGCGTGCTTCACACTCGCCTCGGCGCTGGTTTTCTATTCGAAAACGTTGCGAGAACGGTATAGGTTCGTCACGCCTTCGTGAATACGGATCTGAGCCGCCTGCGCGTCAACGTTTCGCGGATGATCTCTCTATTGAAAAAGGATGGATGCCATGAGTTTTGAGCTTAGCGGGAAAAAGACTTCGGCCGTGTGGGCGCTTCTGCTCATATTTGTTCTTTCCGGTTGCACAGAGAAAGACGAAGCGCAAGTCTTGCCGCAGAGATTGGGCGATTTGGATCTCACAGCGATGATTCGCGGCGATGAGGCGGAAAGAATAGTCCGTGAGATGCACGGAAAAGCTCTCGGGGAAGCCGAGTATATTATCGGCTATTATGGTGAGAAGCGGTTGGGAAATATCCTCTACGTGAGCCTTTTTGAGAACGAGGACGCCGCCCGAGAGGATCTTCTGTCTATGTCCATGAAAATGGCTTCAGGCTCCACGCCTTTCGCGCCTCTTGTTTTCGACGAAAGAGACGACGGCATCTATCTGAAAACGGAAGGGATGGGCTTTGCCCATTTCTTTTATCGGCGTGATCGTGCGCTGGTCTGGTGGCAGGTAATGCCTGAATACGCCGAATCGACGTATCGCGAACTTGTAGCTTTCAACTTTTCCGACGCGGGGAATTGAACCGCGGCGGAGGAGCCGACGTGTATCTTGCCGGAACAAACCTCATCGTATGCCGGGCTTGCCGTTTCACGCGTCACCAGAAGGAGACGGTAGTATGACGGTCGAAACATCGTATTTGGCCCTGATGGAGAGTCATTTCGACAGGATCATGTCGTTCGGCATGGATTCCTGCGGCGCGAAATGCATGGCGATGTGGCCTGCCGTTCTTGATACGCGTACGGCGAGATACCCTGAAGGAGAACACACTCCGCGACGGGTATATCGCCTGATCGGCGCGCCACGTGGAAGCACGCTTTATTGGGATCAGCCGCTCATCGTGGCCGCGCATAAGTTGAGCGGAAAAACGGGAAAACCGGAGTACGCCCGGGCCGCCGACGATTATATCGACACGTTTCTGCGCGAGTGCATTGACCGGAACGGCATGTTCGAGTGGGGCAATCACATGTACTACGACGTGTTTGATGACGCCGTAGTTCGGTTCAACGGCGGGTTCCACGAGTTGCGACCGATTACGCCCGCATGGGAACTGTTCCGACGGCGCAATCCACGGGCGGTCGAAAAGTACATCCGGCAAATACTCCACCGCCATGTCTACGATCGGAACACCGGAGGATTCAATCGGCATGACGACGGCCTGCGCCAACACGCCTTTCTTGAGTGCGGGGGAATCCTGGCGGAATCCGCCGCCTGGTTATTCGGCAAGACGCATGATCCGGCGTTGCTGCGGTCGGCGCTCGATGTCGCTCGTTACAGCTATCGGAACCGCGGAGTACTCACCGGTCTGATCGTCAACGAACCCGACCACGGCCGCTGGGATTCGGTCGTGTCG
>JAJRYZ010000124.1 GCA_024275515.1 Spirochaetota bacterium | reverse complement strand
GGCACCGCGGATGCCGTCTGGGCGTAACATATCCGGAGATCTACACCATGCAGGTGGAAGCGATCGTTTCGGCCGCCTGCGAGGTCGCGGCGAAAGGAACCAAGGTTCTGCCTGAGATTATGATACCGCTCGTCGGTACCCATCGTGAGCTCGAGATGCTTCGTGAAAAAGCGGAGAAAACGGCACGGGAAGTCCTCCGGAAGAAAAAGGCGCGCGTTGCCTACAGAATCGGCACGATGATTGAGATTCCCCGCGCGGCGCTTACCGCCGATAAGGTCGCGGCGTACGCCGACTTTTTTTCCTTCGGAACGAACGATCTGACTCAGATGACGTTCGGATACTCACGCGACGACGTCGGGAGCTTCGTTCATGAGTATCTGGCGAAGGGCATTCTCGATCACGATCCGTTCCAGACGCTCGATCAGGTCGGAGTCGGCCAACTGATCCGGAACGCCGTCGAGAAGGGTCGAAGCGTCAAACCCGATCTGAAAATGGGCATCTGCGGCGAGCACGGCGGGGACCCCGCGTCGATCGAGTTTTGTTATCGGAACAATCTAAACTACGTATCGTGTTCCCCGTATCGAGTTCCGATCGCCCGGCTTGCCGCAGCGCAATCGGTGATCGCTTCGCGCGAAACCGGCAGATGACGGCGGCCGACACGACCGACCGTCGCGGCTCTCTACGCCGTCGACTCAGGTCCGTGTCCACAGTGGCTTCTGCCAAAAACGCGACGGTTAGGATGTCGACGCGTCGGAACCCGAGTCGTATATCACCGAGCCGATATCAAAATCGCGTGGGTTGATCGACTCACGAAACGAGGCGATGTCCCGCTGAGACCTACCGAGCTCGGTGAAATCGTAGAGTAGCGCGCCGTTCGGCTCCTCGGAAATGGTGACATCTCCCAACGTCTGCAGCTCGACGACTACTTCGTCCCTGATTCTGTCCGGTTCGTCGGCGCGCTCATCGTCGTTGGTCGGGACGATAGAGTCGAGCCGCAGACGTTCCGGGCGATCGACGACCGAGGCGAAAACACGGCGCCGGAAGTTGTCGTTGCGGGCGGCGCGATTTCTCGCGCGCTCCCGGTACCGGCGCGTCGCGGTCGTACAAAAAAACAACACCGAAAACACGATGGGTACCACGCCCAACCCGTAGAACATGAATAGGACCGGATTGGGGATAAAACTTAAGAGTTGCCGGACGATCAAGGCGAAGCTCCCGATGCCGGCCGGCTCGCCGACGCGGGGAATGGCCACGTTCGCAAACGTCAGGAAATACGCGCCGAAAATCAGATTGAAACCGTTGAAGAATCCTATCCAACGGTTCAGCTTTTTCGGATTCCGGTTGAACGGCATCAGTTGCTTTTTCGGCGCGCCGTTGTGCGATCGGGCTCGATCGATTTCCGTTTCGCTCCGCGCCATGAGGCCGGGAAACGCGTAGTAGAGCGTGCCGTCGTCCGTCACTCCCGGGTCTCCGTCGTATTCGCGCAGCATCCGGTGAATCATCGCCTGACTCTCGGCGAGCGGCAACCCGGTCATCGACGCCACCTCGTACGTGGTAACGATTCCACGGTGACGCTGAATATGGCGGATGATTGCCTTTCGTGCGTTCTCTTCCCACTCCCTGTTGGGATCGCCCTCGCCGAACACGTACGCGAAGACCGATTGGTGCAACGGGCGCCCGCGACGCTTCCGCGTCTTGCCGGGGCTGCTGTACACCCACAGGAAGAAAAAAGTCTGAAGCAGCCGTGTGCTGAGATAGAACAAGCCGAACCCACCCCCACGTCCTCGGGAGCGGGAGTCGTTTCCGCGGCCGGCGACCGAGGCTGCGGTCGACGCGACCACTGCGGCGACGAGGAGAGCAAGGAAGAGAGCGAAATATCCCACCAGCATTACGACAATCCAGATTTTGAACAGGAAACGGGCCGTCCTAAGCACGGCGCCGCCGGCGCGGCGGGCGGCGCGCTTGAGTCGCGGCAAGAAACCGGTGGACGCGCTTCGAAAGCCTTGCGGGAAATAGTAGAGGAGTTCTCCGGTCTCGGTAACTCGCAAGGCGCCGCGGTACTCGTCGAGCATTCGCTTGAGCGTCGATTCCACCTCTCGAATAGGAAGCGACGTCGCCGCGACGACGTCGGCCACGGTGGCTGCGCGGTCGCTGTTCTTCAAAGCGGACATGACCTTGCGCTCCACCTTGGGCGCGGACTTGATCTGCGTGTCGTCCTTCACCTGTTCCCTCCGTTATTCGAGGCGATAGAGTGCGCCACGCGGTCGATCAGCAAAGCGCCGGCCTCGGTCTTTTTCATGAGAGGAATATGTTCTACGTTGCGTGCGGCGTCGATCAGATAGAGCTCGTTGGTTTCGCCTTCGAATCCGGCGCCCGGCCTCTCCGTATCGTTGACGGCGATCAGGTCGGCGCCGGCCTTTTCGAGTCGGCGAAAGGCATTGTCGATCAGTTGCTCCTCGGACAGCCCGCTGAGAGCGCGAAAGGCGACCAGAAAAGTGCCCGGGGACAAACGTTTTATTCCGTCGATGATTTTCGGCGTCGCGACGAGTTAGATCGTAAGCGAGCCGTTTTTGTCGGTGCTGATTTTTCGCCGTGCTTTGGATTTGGGTGTCCAGTCTCCGACGGCCGCGGCTGCAATGCACACATCCACGCGTTCTTCGGCGAGACGATCGTACACGGCCCGCTTCATCTCTTCGGCCGTCTCGACATAGATCGTTTTTGCGCGACCGGGCGGCGGCGCCGTGCCCTTGCCGTAGACGATCGTCACGGCGGCGCCGGCGGCGAGCGCAGCCGAGGCGACGGCCATACCCATCTTGCCGCTACTGTTGTTGGTGATGCACCGAATCGGATCGATGTATTCGACGGTTCGGCCCGCGGTAATCAAAACATTTACACCCGAAAGCGGCGGCTCCCGGTCGCGATACAGAAGTCGGGCATGCACGGCCGCCACGATCTCCTCGATCGGCGCCATCTTCGCTTTGCCTTCCTCGACCGTCGGCGTCACGAAGTCGACTCCTATTTCGCGCAGGCGCCGCATGTTGTCGCGGACTATCGGATGGTGGTACATCGGCTCGTGCATCGCGGGAACGATGACGACCGGAATTCGCTGCCCCAGTGCGGTGGTAACGACTGTCGTTACGGGCGTGTCGTCGATCCCGGATGCGATTTTGCCTATCGTGTTGGCCGTTGCGGGAGCGATGAGCACAACGTCGGCCCGGTCGTCGACGTTTCCGGCGACGGCGACGTGCTCGACGGCGCCTGTGAGTTCGCACACAGGTGAAACTCCCGTTGCCCAGTGAAGAAGGCGTGGGTGCATCAATTCGGTCGCCGCCTTCGTCATGATCGGCACGACCTCCGCTCCGCGTCGCATCAACGTTCGCGCAATGTCGACCGCACGCACGCACGCGACGCTTCCACATATTCCCAGAGCGATACGGGCTCCGTGCATGGACGAGTCGACGGTGCCGATGATATCGACCGACGGATGCTGTCTGACCGGTGCAATCATTGCATCAAACATCATACCCGGTCGGGTAAAAGTCAACTTGCCTTTCGGCGTCGAGACCGTCCGGTCGGCGCTTGGTCCGACACCGCTCCCACGGATTCTTTGATTTACGACGCGCCGGCTTCATGCTACCGTCGGAACATGAAGCGACACGCGATGCTGTTGGCTCTGCTTCTTCTTTGCTCGTCTTCGACCGAGTCGCAGCCGGCGTGGAGTTTTACCACCGGCGGCGCGATCCCGGGCCGCCCGGCCGTCGCCGGTGGGGTGGCGTACGTACCTTCCGAAGACCGTCACCTCTATGCGCTTGAAGTCGAGAGCGGGAAGATGCTGTGGCGCACCTATGTCGAGGATCGTCCGAACGGTTCCTTGTCCGTCGGGCCCGACGGCACAATTTACCTCGGCACACGACGTGGTTGGTTGGTCGCGGTCAACCCCGGCGGGATGGAAATCTGGCGGGTTCGCCTCGAGGCGGCAATCGTCGGCGATCCGGCGGTCGCTTTTGACGGTACGATATACGTTTCGGCTGAAGACGGAACGCTCCATGCTTTTTCTCATCTGGGTGAACACCGCTTTGAGCGTTCGTTGCCGGCCCGCCCGTCGGACGGACCGACTCTGAGCGCGGCGGGAACGATTCTTGTCCCGTCGGTCGACAGGAACGTATACGCCTTCGATTCGGTCGGGAAACGCATGTGGAACGTCGTTCTCGCCGGCGTGCCTTCGCGGGCGGCGGCGAGAAGCAAGGGCGGATTCGTCGTCGCCACCGACTACGGCAGTGTGGTGGCGATTTCGGCGCGCGGTGCGATACTATGGGACTATATCGAAAGCGGCGGCTTCCTTCCCGTGGTACTTTTCGGAGGCGAGGCGGTCGCGCTTACCTACGGCGGAACGGCGCTGCGGATTGACGTCGAAGGTTCCGTCGTGTGGCGCCGGGAGACCGGCGCCGATTTCGTCGGTTATCCCGTGTGCGATTCCAGCGGGTGGGTAGTTGCCGAAACGGCCGGCGGTGCGCTTCTCCGTGTGGGGCCGGGCGGCGTCGTCGGAGATCCGCTCATTCTCGTCGGCGGGTCGGCCGGCGCGGTGATGGCCGACGACGGGACGGTCGTCGTCGGCTCGAACGACTGGAGTGTTTACGGGTTCAGATCCAAGACGGTCCCCGCCGGAGACTGGTCGCAGGTCGGAAAGGATTCCCGTCACAACTCGAGCCGTGATATCGCTCTCACGGAGCGGAAGATGCGGGATAGCTACGCCGGAGATCCCGACTTCTTGTTCCTTGACGCTTTGCTCGCGTCGGACGGTCATGATCAGTGGGAGACGGTTTTGAGTGTGATCGCTTCTCTCCTCGGCGAAGCCGGTTCGACCGGGAGGTATCGGTATCTCAGGTGGTTTCTCGAGCGACTGATGGCCGAAGGAACGATGCGCGTGGACGTTGCGGCGGGAGCCGGCGCGGATCGCCCCGATATTCGTGCGCGTGCCGCCGAGCTGATCGCGCCGGTCGCGGGCATCCGGACGAATGCGTTTATCGCCGGATTGCTGAAATACGAATACGACGTTAGCGCGACGGCGGCGATGATGCGCGCCGCCGGAAGAATCGGAAGCGACCCCGACGGCGCGATGACAAGAGCCATCGCACGAATCGTTGCGGCCGGAGCGGGTTCTGCGGTGGGCTTCGACGGCTTGCTCGGGAGTGCGGCGGTCGAAGGGCTTGCGGGTATCATCCGGTATCACGGCACTCCGACCGACTCTGCGGGAATGGACGCACTGCTCGGGATCTTGCGCGGCGATTATCCACGATCTGTTCGACAAGCCGCGCTGGATGCGATGCGCAGCATACGATACTATTAGTTGAACGGAGGTATACCATCGTGCAGACCGGCAGGAAGATGGGAATCGTCGCATTGGTCCTGGCTGCGGCGCAGGCGTGGACGTTGGACGTCGCCGAAGAGGAGCTCAAGAGCGTCGGCGGCACCTCCGTCGAGTTTGTCAACTACGAGGGCCCGCACGACCGGATCGACACGATCGAACAGATTCTCGGCATCGGGAGGGCGCTCGCTTCTCTCGCCGGGAACGCCTCCGGCACGGCGACTTACGCAGGCAAATATCGTATTATTCACGCGGTGGATCCCGCCGCGACCGGAGCGCTTGACGCGGACATCCTGGAGCTGACGTCCGCCGCCGAGGTCGATCACGTCGTGAACCTGCGCCGTATTCTCGGAGGCTACCTGGAACGGGCGTATTCGTACACTCTGGCCGACGCGTTGCTTCTCTCCGAGTTCATTACCGTGTACAACGCCGTATATCGTGGTCGACTGTCGTATTTTGAGGAGCGCTACAAACCCGCGGTGGTATCTCATCTCGACGCGGGCGCCGTCGGCATAGACACGGTATACTCCGAGTGGCCCGGCAAAACCCAGCTGGTCATACCTCTCTCCGAACGAGCCGACGTGGGAGGCTTAGGATCGCTTGACAGCGATGTTCTCACCGAGAAAGAGGTGATCGAGGAGTTGCGCGCCAGGGAAGACCGCGGCATCCCGGTTCGCAAAGAAATCACCGAACTTAAGGAACGAGAAGTAGATCAGGAGCTCAAACGGATAGAGGAACAACGCGCCCGGGTAGATGCGGATATGGAGCGCGTACGCCGCGAGCGGGAGGCGGTTGAAGCCGAGCGGTCCGCGCTTGCGGAGGACGGGGAAAAGGCGGCGGAGGGCGCCGCGCAAAGCGACACGGGGGAAACGAGCCAACCGCGTGAAGCGCAACTCGACGTCCGTGATCGGGAGCTGAGCGATCAGGAAGCCGAACTGCGCCGCGAGGAGCAGAAACTGGCTTTGCAGGAGGCGGAGCAAGCCGCGCGCATCGAGCGTATTCAGCAGGAGCGCGAGGCGATTGCCGCCGACGAGCGCAAGCTGAAGGAACAGGAAGTTCCGAGCGGGCTCGTCTCCGGCGTGGGCGCCGCGTCCGCGGCGTCAAGGACGATCTTGCTGCTGTCGACGCGGGTGGAATCGGGCGTGGTTTTGGCACGACTCGTCTATCTTGATCCGGCTACGAGCGTGATAGTCGCCGAGTCGTCGGTCGACACGATACGCGGTCGTCGCGTCTATTCGTTCGGTGAATCGCTTCTCGCCGTGGCCGGCGAGCCGGACGAGGAGGCGCATCTGGTTTTGGTCGACGTCGAGAAACTTGAAACGGGTACCGTTGGAACACAACCGGTGTTCGGCGAGAGCTGGATCGAAGTGGAGCCGGACGGCGCCACCGTGCTTGCGGTCGTCTTGGACGCAGGCGCGTGGTGGATCGGCCGTTTCGACGGCAACCTCGACATGACCACGCGATCTACCGTACCGGTCCTTCCCTACGCGGTTTTTCGCGTTGCAGACGGTGTCGTGTACACGCAGAGTCCGGAGGGCGGAATAATCGCCTTGTCGACGGCGACATTGGCGCTGACACGAAAGTCCGAGTAGTCGTGATGTGTGCGGAGAGTTGTTTTCGAAACAGGACGATTTCGGTCGTAGGAGATCTGAGTACCGACGAGCAAATCTATCTCTATGAAAAAACGCGACGGCTAAAAGAGGCGATTCGCACCGGCGACGGTCTGGACGCGTTTCGGATCGATCGTGAGGAGCTGGGGATCTACCTGGTTTTTCTTGAAGACTCGACGCGAACGAAGGAGTCCTTCCGAAACGCGGCGAAATTTCATCGTGTCAAACTCAACGATTTTCACGCGCAGAGTTCTTCGATAACCACCAAGAAGGAGAGCATTACCGACACGGTGAAGATGCTTTTCGGCTATGGTGATTGTTCCGTTTTCGTCGTGCGATCGAAGCTCGAAGGCGTTTGCCGTTGGCTCGAAACGGCCCTCGGAGCCTACGCGGCTTCGCTGGGGCGAAAGCCTCCGGCTTTCATCAACGCCGGCGACGGCAAGCATGAGCATCCCACGCAGGAGTATCTCGATCAGTTTACTTTTCTCGAGCGGCTCGGTTGGAAACGCGATTCGATTCATCTCGCCCTGGTCGGCGATTTGCATCACGGGCGGACGGTGCATACGAAGGCCGAGGGTTTGCGAATATTCGGTGACGTCCGCGTAGACCTCATCGCGCCGGCCGAGCTTGCGATGCCCGACTTTTACAGGCAAAAAATGGCCGAGCACGGGTTCGCGGTAAGGACTTTTCCGTCGATCGAGGCTTATCTCGACGGTCGCGATGTCGCTCCGATCTGGTATTTTACGCGACTTCAGCTCGAGCGGATGGGAGAAGCCGTGCTTGAAAAGGCGGATTATCTCCGACGAACGGTTACTTTCAGGCCTGAGTTCCGAGCCGGAGTGCCGCGGGGGGTACGCTTTTATCATCCGCTTCCGAGACACCGGGAGCATCCGACGATTCCGTCGTTTCTCGATGAGACTCCCATGAACGGCTGGGACGGACAGTCGATCAACGGATACTACACGCGGATTGTCGAGCTCGCGTTGGTGGCCGGGACGCTCGGGGAGGATTTCCGCGGCGAACCTCGTAGGGCGGCGGAGTTTCCCGACGATTTTGTCGAGGAGGCGCCGACGCGCACGGCTCACAAGCCGGAATACAAAGTCGGCATCAAACCCGTCGACAACGGAATCGTCATCGATCATATCGGGAAGGGGCGAAAAATCGAACGGATATGGGACCAGATCGTCAAGGTGCGTCGGATCATGGGGCTGAACTGCCGAAGCTCGCACGGCGTCTATCATTCGGGAGGTCCGAACGTCTACAAGGGAATTATTTCGCTGCCCGACGTGCTTTCCTTCGATCAACGGCAGATAAAGATGCTCGGCGCGATTGCGCCGGGCTGCACGCTCAATATCATCAAGAACGCTCGTATCGTTCACAAATATCGACTTTTGATGCCTCCGCGCGTCTACAGTTTTGACGAGATTTCATGCAAAAACGACGCGTG
Source organism: Spirochaetota bacterium (assembly GCA_024275515.1). Taxonomy (GTDB): domain Bacteria; phylum Spirochaetota; class Spirochaetia; order ARS1246; family ARS1246; genus JAJRYZ01. The sequence continues at coordinate 26,086 of JAJRYZ010000124.1, read as the reverse complement.
TGTTTCTCACCCGTCGCATCACCAGCATGTCAGACCGGAATTTCTGCGGCGGGGAAGCTCCACTTTCGTATGCAAATACTGCGACAGACCTCACGCGTTCGAAGAGATTTGGGACGTGTAGATCGAGCGAAGGGCGAACGGACCGGTCACGACCGGCGCCCGAAGAGCCTCTTAAGAAACGCGACGACGCTCCGCCGGAATCGTACGACGAACGGCGGTGTCTTGAGCTTTTCGAGACGTTCGTAGCCGTCGGCAAGCTCGTCCGGCGTCAATGCCTTTCGATACAGATTCTCGTCCAGCTCAATCTCCAATTCGTCGATCTTTCCGATGTCGTTCATGACCACCGCCTCGACGGTCGGCCAGCCCAAACGTTTCGCGGACTCGAGACGTCGGTGACCGGCTATCAGTCGATAGCCGGAGGTGATTATGATCGGATTCAAGAGCCCGTGGGTCTGCATACTCGCCATCAATCGACTCAAGTCGCCGAGATTCTTACGTATCCGGTCTTTGACGATGATTTCGTCGACATGGACTTGCACGCCTATGCTCCGACGTAGTTCGTGTATTCGTTTTCGTCCATCAATCTCAGGAAAACAGTTCGGTCGTCCGGACGAATAATCGCGATCCAACCGTCTCCGTCCGGGTCGGCATTGATTCGGGCGGCGCCTCCCGGGGCGGTTAGTTTATCGTTGACGGCCACTATCGTGCCGGAAAAGGGTGCGTATAGATCGCTTGAGGATTTTAGCGAGTCGAGCGATCCGAACACGTCCCCCTCGTCGACATGGAACCCGGTCTCCGGAAGCTCGACGTAGGTGATCTCTCCAAGTTCCTTTTGGGCATAGTCGGTGAGACCTACGCGAAAGCCGTCGGACTCCTGTCGTATCCAGAGATGATCTCCGGAGTATTTCGTCATCGTCTCCTCCCTCCGTCAGTCCAACAGCGGATTGGCCTGGCCGGATTCGCCCGCGGGACGATCCGTCTCGGACGGGCCCTCGGTTCCACCGAGGTCGAACGAAGGAAGATCGAACGCGGGTATCGAGAAATCCTGTAGAAGCAGTCGATCCTTCAACTTTTGCTCGAGAAACGCGTTTCGCTTGGCCTCGTAGGGATGGATGTCGCAGAAGGTATCGGGTTCGGTTCCGGCAAGGAAAATCTCTTCGATTATTCCGTCGTCGCAATACTCGGTAGGCAGCAGGCCGGAGACCGCACATACCCGCCGCGTAATGAGACCGGAATCCGGCTTTACGAACTCCCGAATCGGCAAACCCTGATGTATCTCCTTCATGTATTTCGCCCAGACGGGACCGGCCGCGGTCGCACCCGTCTGATAGCGTCCAAGCGACTCTCCCGGCAGATCGAAGCCGAACCAGACGGCCGTCGTGTAGTAAGGAGAGAAGCCGACGGTCCACGCGTCGGCCCAGTTGGTGTTCGTGCCGGTCTTTCCCGCCATCGGCATTCCGTCGAAACCGCCGACGCTCAGGCGACGTCGGTACAGGGTCCCTTCCTGCACAACGCTTTGAAGCAGACTGACCATGATATACGCCTCCTGAGGCGTCAGGATCTGAAGCTCTTGCTCACTTTTGCGCCGCCGCTCCTTTATCATTTCTTCTTCGTATCTAAGAATGATATTGCCCTTGCGATCCTCGATATATCGAATGGCAATCGGGTCGACGGCGCGACCCTGGTTGGCGAAAACCGAAAACGCCCGCGCCATGTTGATCGGCGCGACCGAGACCACGCCGAGCGCGAGCGGGTATTTTCGTGGAAACAGGTTTTCGTCGTTGCGCAACTCGTACATCCCGAGAAGCCTCGATGCTCGCTCGATGGCCATATCGAATCCGATCGCGTCGAGAACTTTGACCGAAGGAACATTCATCGAGTTGGCGAGCGCGAAACGAAGACGGACGGGCCCCATCCAGACGCCCAGATAGTTTGTCGGCTCGTATTTCTCGCCGTCGGCGTTGAAAAAGACCACGGGGGCGTCGATGATCATTGTCGCCGGGGTGAAGATTCGCGACGAAATCGCCGCGGAGTAATAGAGCGGCTTGAAGGCCGACCCGGGTTGTACCGTTGCGTCGACGGCCCGGTTGTACTGCTTCGTCTCGAAATCGCTCCCGCCGACCATTGCAAGAATATGTCCGGTACCGTTCTCAAGCGTAATCAGCGCGCCTTCCACCGTCGTCTGTTTTATCTTGCTCTCGCGTTTGCCGTGCGCCTCCCGGACAAGGTTCCGAAGTCGCGTGTCGTCAAGCTCGATCGAGAGAATATCGAGAATAGGGTTGACCGTGGAGTAGTAGTACCGCTCCGCGTCTCTGCGCCGTTTCGTGCCGGCCACGTTGATCTGCTCCATGTCGAACAGCAACGACAACGCGTTGATGACGGGCATGTGATAAATATCTGCGGCTTCAAGCCTTTCCGCCGTATCGGACCGATATCGGGCGTTGATTCCGAAGATTCCGTCTTTCATCTGCTCGTCGGCGGCCTGTTGAATATCGAGATCAAGCGTCGTATGGATGACAAAACCTTCCCGGTTAATGTCCACGAGCGACCCGTAAAGAATATCTTCGAGTTGCAAACGGACGTACTCGGAGAAATAGGGCGCTTTGCTCCGGTTGGCGAAATAGGCCGTCGCCGTATTGGCGCGCGTCACGTCATAGCTGTCCCAGAACAGCTCAAAAGAGCGATCGGCTTCTTCCTGTGTTACGTAGCCGAGCTCGACCATTTGATCGAGAAGCAACCGTTGACGGTCCCGGGCGACGTTCGGATGATTGAGCATCGAGTATCGTGCGGGACTTCGCAGCTGGACAACCAGAATCGCCGCCTCCGCCAAGGTGATATCTCGGGCCGATTTGCCGAAGTAGAATTGAGAAGCCGCTTCGACACCGTGTGTGTTGTGCCCCAGATAGACGGTGTTCATGTGCAACTCGAGTATCTGGTATTTCGTTAATTGCCGCTCCATCTGGAAAGCGTACCAAAGTTCGATGAGCTTGCGCCGGTAGGAAATAACGCTTCGGTCGGTGTAAAGCTCGCCGGCGACCTGCTGCGTGATCGACGAGGCGCCGGAAAAATACGTACCGCGAAGGTTATTCCAGAAGGCTCGTACGGTACCCAGAACGTCGATCCCGCGGTGAGAAAAGAAATTTCGGTCCTCCGCCGTGATCATCGCGTAGATCAGGTGCGCGGGGAGCTCGTCAATCGACACGATATCGCGTTTCTCTTCGGCGAAATACTCGGTAATGAGCTTTCCGTTGCGATCGAGAATCTGAGACGGGAGTGCAAGCCTTTGCTCGCCGAGCGTGCCCGAGATTTCAAGATTCTTGCTTGCGGCCAGCGCCGTCCCAAGCGCGACACCAAAGGCTACGGCTATGAACAGACACGAGCCGATAAGCAGTTCGACGGCGATTCGGACGGATTTCTTCATGTTCACGGGTACGGTAGGGCTCGCCGGATGCTTTGTCAAGATTCCTCATGACGTATCTCGATGTGGCGGGCGCGAGAAAAAAAAGCCGGCCGATTCTTTCGAATCGGCCGTAATGCCGGTACATAATATAGTAAACTGGGAGGGGAACTATATTAAAAATGCCGACATGTTTATTATCGTCGTCAAAGCGAAAAAGATAAACAGAAATTGACGCGAATTATCGTGTTTCTTCAACAATAATATCAAGAATCAGCTCGATTGTGTAGTCTTTTCCGCTTTCTACGGTGAATCGGCGGCTGATCGCATAATCGCCGAGTTGAATGAGCACACTATGCTCTCCCGGCACGACTTCGACGGTTCGGTGCGTCGCCGGCAGATAACGTTGTCCGTCCAGATAAATCGCCGCCCCTTCGGGAGCTTCGATTCGAACGGTGGGATTCTCCGTTTCGAACACGACGACCACTCGACTGACGCGCCCCGCCTTGATGAGCACGTTCCGAATCGATTCGAAAGAGGGTTCCGCGGTGATTTTCAGCGTGTGGACACCGGGGCCGAGCACGTAGCCGTTCCGTTCGTATTGTTTCTTTTCTCCGTCGAGTGTTACTTCGAAGGGCGGAAAAGAACCCGACGGCGTTTGAAGGTCGAGCGCCAGCACGCCTGAGTCTGCGAAAACTCCGCGCACGGTGATTCGGAACGTTGCGGCCGCCAAGCTGTCGGGAAGCGCCTTTGAAAACGGTTCGACGGAAAGAAGGAAGGGGGAAGCGTCGTACGACACGCCGTCAAGAACCGGCGTACGACGTTCGACCGACGCCGGCAATGAGAACGGCACAATAATGGTGTTGGTCCGGTCGGGAACCAGCCGGACGAACCTTTTCGTCGTCGCGTGATAATCCATACGCGCCGAAGACGGGGACGGGGTAACCCCCGAATAGAGGGACAGAAGAAAGGCCGCCCCGAAGCTGCGCGCTCGTGCAGGAATCTCGACGTCAAGCTCGATTCCGAGGAGCAATCGCGGATCGCTCTCCAAAAAGACCGCCGCGAGATCGTTGGCCTTGAGCGCTATTTCGACGGCGCCCGGTCCTTCTATCGTCCGGCTCTCGACGACCGGGCCGCGCACACGCTCTGCGGACGCCGCCGGAGCGTAGGATGCGAGCAGAAGGACTATTAATGCGCCGATCCGCCGTGGTCTCTTCATTGATTCTCCGGCAGGCGCAGAAAGGAAGCGGGGTTGTTTGCTCCGTTCGGACCTCGTATTTCGAAGTGCAAATGGGGACCGGTCGAGCGTCCCGTACTGCCGACCGCCCCGACGAGGTTTCCGGACTCCACTTCTTCTTGCGGCTCGACGTCGAGCCGCGACAGGTGTCCGTAGACGGTGCGGTAGCCCGACGGATGTTCGATAATGCAGTAACGGCCGAGGACGCCGTCGTAGCCCGCCTCCGCGACGGTTCCCGATTGCGACGCGTAAACCGCGGTACCCGCCGGCGCCGCAATATCGATACCGTTATGAAAACGTATGTTTCCCGTAAACGGATCGGCGCGTTCTCCGAACCACGACGAAACCACCCCCGACGGAAGAGGGAACCTGAAGAGGATGTCGAGGAAAAAGGCCGTATCCATACCGGAAAACTCGACTCCGGGAAGAACACGATAGCGGGTCGCAGACGGCGTGTAGGCTATGACGCTTTCGGCGACGACCAACTCGGCGGCGTACGTGGCGTTGAGCATGTATTCGAGATCGTTTCGGGGCTCCTCGGCGACGTAGAGTCCCGGGACATTGGGTACCACGAGGACCTTTCGGCTCGAGAAAACGTCCGGAGAGCTCAGACGGTTGACCGTCGCCAACGTCTGAATGCCCGTGTTCAACCGCGCGGCGACGCTGAACAGGTCGTCGGTGGGCCGAGGATGGTATGAAAAAAACGAAACGGTCCGGGGAACCCGGCCGCGAGCGGCGGCAATATGGAAATCCGCGATATCGCTTTGGAGTTGACGATAGAGCGCGTCCTTCGAGTCAAGTGTTTCGATCGTGGGATAGGGGTCGGCCGTGATCGAGAACAACGGAAAAAGAAGAAGCAAAATCGCCGCCGCAGACGAGCGAGAACTATTCACGTGTATGCCGCCCGAGCAGAAAGGAGAGCAGGACGACAGTCACCGCGCCTCCGAGCAATGCGGCCGGCGTTTTGCCGGCTGAAATGGAACCGGCGGTGAGATAGACAGCGGCCGACACGGCCGCAGCCCGAAGAAAAAAAAGCAGCACGGGCTTCACCGCCACGGTCCAGACGGTTGCCGAACCGGGAGAGGTTCTGATCGAGCCGCGAACGCGAGCCACGACGAACGCCGCTATCGCGACGACCGCACTTCCCACTACGGCCGCCGAAAAAAGCCCGGGAGCGCGAGACGAGACCCACCACAGGGGAAAGGTGACGATCAACGCGACAACGGTGACCAATCCGGCGACCGCAATTGTCGAGAGTAGCGCCGCATACAGCTTCCGAACGCCGAAAAGCATCGTCTCCAGGATCGCCCTCATGCAGGTAGTCTATCTCTGAATCGGCTCTTTCGGCAATTCTTTGCCGAAAGAGCGAGCGCACGACGACGCAGATGGTCGTGGAGTAAGATTCATTGTAACGCATGTAGATTTCTGATATTCTGATTCTCGACAACGGGTTGTCGGGAAGGAGTTATGTCGCCAAAAGCCGCTCAGTACAAGGCCAACTCGATCGTTTATTTCCGCGGAGATCTCAACGAGCGCGTATACATACTCAAGAGCGGACGCGTGGTTTTGAAGTACAACGACATCGAGACCGGCCAGGAGATGCAAGACGTTATCAAGACCGGCGAGTTTTTTGGTGTGAAATCGGCGCTCGGAAAATACCCGCGCGAAGAGACGGCCGTTGTCGTGCAGGACTCTTCGATGATCACTTTCACCGTGCCCGAGTTCGAGCAGATCGCGATGAAGAACACACGCATTATCGTGAAAATGCTCAAGGTTTTTTCTACGCAACTGAGAAGGATTCACAAGCAAGTTCGGAATCTACTCGCCACGGGAGAGCAGGTCAGCCCCGAGGAAGGCCTCTACAATATCGGGCAATACTACCTCAACACCAAAAAGTATCGCCAGGCGCTGTACGCCTTTCGCAGGTATCTTACCTACTATCCCTCGGGCAAATTCGCCGCAGATGCGAACGATTCGATACAGCTGTGCGAAAAATACGTTCAGGGCGGCGGAGGGTCGCGGCCCGCCGCGGCGTCGAGCGGGACTACGAGCGCGTCTCCAAGCCAAAGCGGCGCATCGATGTCCGACGCGGCGAAGGAATACTACAACGCCGTAAGTCTTTTCAGCCAACAGAAATACGAGGAAGCTCTCGCGGAGTTCAAGCGTATCGTTAATTCCGGGGGGGATCAAGAATACGCGGTCAAATCAGTTTTCGAGATCGGTCGCTGCCTCTTTTCTCTGGAAGACTACGACGGGTGTGTGAGACATTTCACCGCGATGATTCAGAAATTTCCCAAACACCCGGACTTACCCGATGCGTTGTTCTACGTCGGTAGGTGCTACGAATAAAACGGCAATACGGCGAAGGCGAAGAGTTTCTATACGAAGATTCTGAGCATGACGTCTCAAGAGGCGTCTGCGCACCGGAAAGCGAAGAAAGCGTTGCGGAAGCTATAGGCGGAGTTGCATGGCGTTGGATATGTCCCTGTTCGAGCGGTTTGCGGTTACGTTTGACCCAGGAGATATCGTTTTTTGTGAATACGAGCCGGGCGACACTTTCTATCTGATCCAAACCGGTCGCGTCCAGATCGTTAAGATCATGGACGACATCGAGAAGATCATCGACATTCTGAACCCCGGCGAGATATTCGGAGAGATGGCCATTCTCGAGGAGGCGCCGAGAAGCGCTTCGGCCATCGCTCTTGACGCCGTCAAAGCGCTCGAGTTCAACCGCGAGAATTTCGAAGTGTTAATGATGGGCAACCCGCAGATCGCCTTGAAGTTGCTCAAACTGCTCACCAAACGGATATACGACCAGAAGCTACGGTTTATGATACTGACTCTTGAGGACATCCAGGCGCGAGTTGCCGACGTTTTCCTGATGCTCGATGAAACAAATCCCGCCGGGTCCGACGAGTCGAACGTACGCGAGTTCAGGTCGTCGATCGACGACATCGCCCACTGGGCGGGAATGTCCCCCGACACGTGCCGGGGAATACTCAACCATTTCGCCTCGCAGCGCCGGATCGAACTCTATCCGGACAAGATCATCGTGCAAAACATCAACGACTTCGCCCGCTTCGTGCAGTCGCGGCGGAACTCGCAGAAAGGTGAATAAGCCCGACGAGAACGTGCGCCGTGAAAAAGGCGTCGTGGTCGCCTCTCCCTCCGGCGCGCGTAACGTGCCGGCGGAGGGCCGCCCCACGCCTACCGCGGCGGGGCGGTCCCGTGCCGATCACGGGAAAGCCAGAAATGGGACTCGAACCCATGACCTGCTCATTACGAGTGAGCTGCTCTGCCACTGAGCTATTCTGGCCCGGTGTCCGTTTGACGACGGCGTTGAAAAAGTATCCGAAGGCGTCCAAATAATCAAGCGCGGCCGCTTCTTCCCGGCGTCAAGCCGAACAGCCAACACTCCGATATGTAGAAGTAGACAGAGACACGCGGAGGGAAAATGCTTCGGGGAATCTACACCGGCGCAAGCGGAATGATTGCGCAGATGCACCGAATGGACGCGCTCGCAAACAATCTCGCGAACGTCGACCTTACCGGGTACAAACGCGACACGACTATCCGGAAGGCGTTTCCGGAGTTGCTTATTCGACGGCTGTCGGACGACGGGGTATACCTTTTTCCCTTTGGATCGATCGAGGTCGGGCCGGTCGTCGGGAAGCTGGGAACGGGCGTCGAGCTGAATGAGTCGTACACCGTTTTCGACCAGGGCGCCCTGAAGGAGACCGGGAACTTTTTCGACCTTGCTCTTGACGGCGACGGCTTTTTTTCGATTTACACGGACAACGGCGAACGATACACGAGAAACGGAAGCTTCGTTCTTGGTTCCGAAGGTCTGCTCCTGACGAAGGAAGGCAATCCGGTGCTCGGACAAAACGGGTTCATTCGCATCAAGGAGAACAACTTCGTCATCGACTCGCAGGGGCGGGTGTGGCGGAACGCAGCCTTGGCGGCGGACCCCGAACGACTCGTTTCGCAGGAAGAGAATGAATGGGAGAACCTCGAGCTGGTCGATACGCTCCGGATCGTCGGTTTCGACCGGACGAGGTATCTCAAAAAACAGGGCGATTCGATGTGGATGACGCCATTCGAATCGGGGCCGGCAGTCGAGCTCGCCGAGCGCGAACGCCCGAAGGTTTACCAGGGTTTTCTGGAGGGATCGAACGTCAATCCGGTTCGTGAGATGGTCAACATGATCGAAGTGAACCGCGCCTACGAGGCGAATCAAAAAGTCATACAAACACAGGACTCGCTTGCCGGGACGCTTATCAACCGGGCGATCAGAGTCTAGGGAGTCATAGAGATGATGCGATCACTGTGGACGGCGGCGTCCGGCATGACGGGACAGCAGTTCAATATCGACACGATTTCACACAACCTGTCGAATGTAAACACCACCGGGTTTAAGAAAAACAGGGCCGAGTTCGAGGATCTGTTGTACCAGAACAGACGAATAGCCGGTACTCCCGCTACCGAGCTGACCGTTGCTCCGACGGGAATCCAAGTCGGGCATGGTGTGCGCGTCGCGTCTACGCAAAAGATGTTCACGCAGGGCGCCCTGAAACAAACAGGCGTCGTCTCCGATCTCGCGATCCAGGGAGAAGGTTTCTTTCGAGTTATGTTGATTGACGGCGCCTACGGGTATACGCGCGACGGATCCTTCAAAGTCGATTCAAGCGGGCAATTCGTCACTTCAAACGGCTATCGTGTTATGCCTGAAATCGTGCTTCCCGACGATTTCGTTCAAGAGAGTCTCACAATCACTCAGGACGGCAGAGTCATGGTGAAAGTCGCGGGAAGCGACGAGGCGGTGGAAGTCGGCCGGATGGAGCTCTACCGGTTTGTCAATCCGGCCGGACTGCAAGCGATCGGCGAGAACCTGTTCAAGGTGACCAACGGCTCCGGAGACGCGATAGCCGGCAGACCCGCGTTCGACGGGATGGGGAAACTGGTGCATAAGTTCCTGGAGCAATCGAACGTCTCCGTTGTGGACGAGATGGTCAATATGATCGTCGCGCAAAGAGCCTATGAGCTCAATTCGAAAGCGATACAGACCTCCGACAGTATGCTGGGTATCGCCAACAATCTGAAACGGTAGTCCGATGCGGCGGAATACGCTCCGCGTTCAGTCGATGTTTCTGCTCCTTGTGACGTTTCTCGCGGGTGCGTGGAGCGATCGGGCCGCGTTTGACGCCGAAAAGCTCTACTATCGGGCCTCTGCGTCCGGTTCACCGGAGTCCTTGAGCCTTCCTTCCGCCGGCGCACGTCGGTTCGTCGATCCGGAGGGCTCGGACGTCTTTCTTTCGATCATGCGTCGCGACTACGTGCGTGAGGGTGTCGGCGGGCGGTTTGCCGAAAACAGCGAGAAGCCCCTCTGGTATCTCTTTTGCCCGGGCGAACCGCCGTCACGAGTCACTCTGGAGAACTACCTCGACCTGACCGAGGAGCTGGAAGGCTTGGTCGGTCACGGCGCGATTCGCGTCGACCTCTTGGGAGTCCCCAACGGCGGACGACTGGTTTCGCAACGATGGAATGAGGTTCGGATAAGGCCGGTCGATCCGGACGGACGCAGGCTGTCGGTATTGTTCCGCACTAACAGTACTGCTGCATACCGACGTTTCGAAGCGACCGTGCGACGCTACTATTGGGGGTACCGAGCGGTGAGGAAGCTGGATGCGGGGGCGGCGTTCGATCGGGACGATCTCGAGCGAGTCCCCGTCCTGTCGGAAGCCGCGTGGTATGAAGTGCGGGTGGCTTTCCACTATCCTTCACGTCCGGTCCCGGCCGGCGCGATAATTCGGCGGGACGACGTCGGTCGGGTGGAGATCGTCGAGCGCGGTAAACCGATCCGGGTGACCGTGCGGCGAGGCACGGTCGAGGTCGAGCTCGACGGAACGGCGTTGTCGGGCGGCGCGATGGGCGACGCGATTCCCGTGCGAATAGATCTGTCGGGGGCAAGAATCGTCGGAAGAGTCGCCGACCGGGGGAGAGTGGATGTCCTTCTCGATTAGACCGGGGAGAATCGCCGCGCCGGCGGTCGCGCTTTTCGTGCTCGCGGCGTCGGTGACGGCGCAGGACGGTGGTCTCGCTCGCATCAAAGACATCGCGGTGGTCCGGGGCGTCCGGGAGAACCAGCTCGTCGGAGTGGGCTTGGTTACGGGCCTGGCGGGAAAGGGAGATTCGACGAACTCCGCCATCACAAAACGGAGCGTGGCGAATCTGCTCGACGCTTTCGGCCTGTCGTTTGATCCCGAGGAGATACGCGCGAAAAACGCGGCCGTCGTAACCGTCACCGCAACAATCCCGGCGTTCTCCGCGCCCGGCGATCACGTGTCGGTGCATGTCGCCAGTCTGGGTGACGCGACCGATCTGCTCGGGGGGATTCTTCTGCAGACCAATCTGCGCGCCGCCAACGGCAATACCTACGCGGTGGCTCAGGGAGTGATCGCGACCGACGCGACGGAGGGATCGGGCCGGACCGTCGGTACGATACCGCGAGGTGCGATCATCGAGCGCGCGGTAAGCTCGGATCTTTTCCGGGACCGGACTCTTGTCCTCGTTCTCAATCGGCCCGACTTCTCCACCGCCTTTGCGGTTTCCGAGGCGGTGAAGTCGGCCTTTTCGGACGCAGAGGTTCGGGCGATAAATGCGGCCGTGATAGAAGTGCGTCCGAGCGAAGAGTACGACGGCGAGTTGGTTTCGCTCATTTCGGCCGTCGAACAATTGTCCGTCCGGCCGGACGTTCCGGCTCGGGTGGTCGTCAATCAGCGCGCCGGGGTTGTGGTCCTCGGGGGCAACGTTCGGATTGGACCGGTCGGGATTTCTTACCGCAATAACGATTTGAAGGTACGGCCGGCGCGTGTGTACGGGGAGCGGAAGGAAACCTCTTTCGTGATAGAGCGAAGCGCCGGTGTTTCGGACTTCGTTCTTCTCCTGCAGGATCTCGGGGTCGACACCGACACGGTGATAGAGATACTGAAACTGATCGACAAGGCGGGAGCATTGTACGGCACGCTGGTTGTCGAGTAGGACGGCGCGATGAATACAGACGGTCTTTTGTTTCAAGCGACGGACGTGCGGACGCGCAGGATGATGGACGAGGCATCGCGGACGGCACGAGCTCGGGAGAAGAGCCGTTTGCTGGAAGCGGCACGCGACTTCGAAGCGCTTTTTCTCAAGCAGATGCTGGACAGCATGCGGCGCACCGTGCCCAAGGGAGGGCTGATCGACGGCGGTTTTGCGGAAAAGATCTACGAAGACATGCTGTACGACGAGTATTCGTCCCGAATGGCGCGAACCGCCGATTTCGGCATCGCTCGCATGCTCTACGACCAGATGAGTCGGTATCTGTAACAGAGACGCCTGCGGCGCGGGTTTCCCGGACGCGTCGTCGGGACGAGCATATGATAACCGGATCTATTGTACAAAAAAAGATACACATCCCGATCGCTAGAGTTATAGAAAACCATACATTCGCTTTTTTTTGTTGTACTAGCGACTTCCCCCGCCGACGATAATTTACTATTCCATCGGGAGTTATCGCTTCATGATTATCTCTTCGGCGTCCTGGCACGGTAATTGCTTATTATTCGTGGGAGACAGTCATGGGTGGAAAAACCGATAACAGTGAGCGAACCGACGCCCTTCAGTCGTATTTCCATCAGATCAAGAGCACGCCGCTGCTTTCCTTTGAAGAGGAGCTTGAGCTCTCGAGACGGATACAGGGCGGCGACGAGGCGGCGAAGCAGCGACTGATAGAGTCGAATCTTCGTCTGGTGGTAAAGATCGCCAAGGGATATCTGACACCGGATGTGCAGTTTCTCGACCTGATCCAGGAAGGGAATCTGGGGCTCATCAAAGCGGCTTCGAAGTACGATTACCGCAAGAAAGTCAGGTTCTCGACGTACGCGGCGTGGTGGATCAAACAGTCAATCGTACGAGCGCTGTCGAACAAGCGGCGACCTATTCGATTGCCTCACAGGAAGGAAGAAGCTCTCAAAAAGATACAAAAAACCTTCTACCTGCTCAATCAGAAGCTTGTTCGCAAGCCCTCGATAGAGGAAGTCGCCGACGAGCTGAACATGAACCCCGAAGACGTGTCCGCGATACTCAACGCATCGGCGGCGGTAAGTTCGCTCGACAGCGAGCTGACGACGCAGTCGGGCAGGTTGATCGATCTGTGCGAAGATGATTCTTTCGACCCGGATCGGGACCTGATGCAGAAGAGCATGCGTGAGGAGACGATGCGGTTTCTGGAGCAACTGCTCGACAAGGAGCGGCAAATCCTGATGTACCGCTTTGCGTTCTACGGAGGCAAAAAGTACACGCTGAAGTCGGTCGGTGAGAAGCTTGGTATTTCTCCCGAAACGGTGCGGCAGATCGAGATGCGCGCCATAAAAAAACTGCGACGCCATGCCGATGAATTAAGGGACTACGTATACAACTGAGTGAGTCCGCGGACTCAAGGCATGGGGATCGGTGGCATACAAAAGAACAACCTCCCTCGGGCGTCAGCGGCGAAAGGTGCGAACGGCGATCGTGCTACTCGCCGTCGTTGCCACATGTCTCGTGCTGGTGCTTCTACTCTTTCAGGCGCCGCGGCGGCCGGCGACACCAACGGCGGTCGCGCCGGCCGAAGTCGACGGTGCTGCTCCGAAGCCTGAACCACGACCGGAGGCTCCCGAAGAACCGCGCGGCGGCGATCTCTATCTCGTCATCGACGACGTGGGCAACAGCATGGAACAGTTGGAACGGTTTCTCGATTTTCCCTTTGCTCTCACTTTCGCCGTGATGCCGCGTCGTCGCTACACCAGAGAGGCGGTCGAACGGATCCGCGCCGCGGGGCAGGTGGTGATACTGCATCAGCCGATGGAGCCGGTCGGATCCTCCGATCCGGGAGTCGGTGCGCTGTACGCCGGGATGAGCCGAGAAGAGGTCGATGCGATCCTTGATGAAAATCTGGCGGGACTGGAAAGCATTCGCGGAATCAACAATCACATGGGTTCAAAAGTGACCGCCGACGCGGAGACGATGAGCTACGTGATGGATTACCTTTCAAATCGCGGAATGTTCTTTCTCGACAGCGTTACCACGAATTCGTCGGTCGCGGGCATGGTCGCGGAGGTCTACGAGGTGGCGTTTGCCGAACGTACCGGACCGTTTCTGGACAACGAAGCCGAATACGATGTCGTAAGATCGGCGTTTGCGGAAGGGCTGGACCGGGCGAGACGGGAAAGTTCGGCGGTGTTGATCGGGCATGTTCATAGCGACACGTTGGTCGAGGTTCTTCGCCGCGAGTACTCCCGCTCAATCGAGCAGGGCTTTTCTTTCAGGCCGCTGAGCGAGTATCCTGCGCTTCAGAAGTACTATCGGAGCGACAGGTGAGAGTATTAGGTATAGAAAGCTCGTGCGACGAATGCTCCGCCGCCGTGGTCGTCGACGGGCGGGAAGTCCGCAGCCACGTCGTTGCCACCCAGGTGGATGTGCATAGACCCTACTACGGGGTCGTGCCCGAGCTCGCCTCGCGGACGCATACCGAGCGAATCGTTCCTGTCGTCGAGCGCGCGGTTTCCGGGGCGGAAATGACTTTCGGCGATGTCGATGCGGTGGCCGTCACCAATAGACCGGGACTCGTCGGCTCGCTTCTCGTCGGACTTTCATACGCGAAGGCGCTTTCGTACGGGCTGGGCGTTCCTTTCGTTGCGGTCAATCATGTCGAAGCGCACCTCTATGCGCCGCAGCTCGAGGGGGCCGTTCCCTATCCGCATCTCGGCGTCATCATTTCGGGCGGGCACACGTTGATCGGAGTCGTCGAGGATGTTTTTCGTATGGAAGTCGTCGGGACGACGATCGACGACGCCTGCGGAGAGGCCTTCGACAAGGTGGCGAAACATTACGATTTCGGTTTTCCCGGTGGAAAAGCGATCGATGATTTGGCACGGAACGGAGAGGCGGACGCCTTCTCTTTCCCCGACCCGTCGCTTCACAAAGGCGATCACCGGTACGACGTCTCGTATTCAGGATTGAAGACCGCGGTCGTCAATCAACTCGACCGATTCCTCCGCGACGGATACGAACCCACGCGAGAAAACATCGCCGCGTCGTTCGAGCGTGTCGCAATCGACATCATCCTTCGGCGAATCGATCGCGCCGTTGCGGATACCGGAATGAGGCGGGTGGTGGTCGGAGGCGGAGTGGCGGCCAACACCTACCTGCGCCGCGAACTCGTCCGGAAAAAGTACGAGGCGTTCATCCCGTCGCTTCGCTTGTGCACCGACAACGGCGCGATGATCGCCGGACTCGGGTACCACTACGTACGCCACAGTCGCGTTTCGCAACTTGACGAAAACGCGTTCTCGCGCGTTCCGGAGTTCAGGCGACGTTATCCGTAAGGAGCATTACCGATGGATGATAGGACTTTTCTCGACGACGCGATTCGCCGGGTGCCCGATTTTCCGAAGCCGGGCATCCTGTTTTACGACATCACCTCGGTCTTGTCGCGCCCAGACGTGTTTCGCTTTTGCATCGACAAAATGCACCAGCTCTACGACGGTGAGGCCATCGACGCGGTTGTCGCGATCGAGGCGCGCGGTTTTCTTTTCGCCGCGCCTTTTGCCGCCGAGAATCGACTGCCGCTGCTACCGATTCGCAAGGCGGGGAAACTTCCCGGTCCGACCGTCGGCAGGTCTTTCGAGTTGGAATACGGACGCGACACGATCGAAATCCACGCCGGCGACGTACGACGTGGGTGGAACGTTCTCCTCGTCGACGACCTGCTCGCCACGGGCGGCACCGCGAGAGCCGCGGTCGATCTTATCGACGAGGCGGGTGGGTCGGTCCGCGCCGTGTTCGCGGTTATCGGGCTTCCGTTTCTCGGGTATCGCGAGGCGTTGAAAGGCGCCGACGTACGGACGTTGATCGAATATGAAAGCGAGAGCGTCGTTCGGTAGAATCGTGCGCCTTTTGCGGTTGCGTTCTTCGGGCAGAGCCGCCGACGACCGCCCGCGCGTCCGTCGGCGAGGCGGACCGTGTCGAGAATCGTTCCATTATTGACAAACAACGCCGCTTTTAGTATTCTGCCCGCGGATTGTCCGGTTGTGTAATGGTAGCACGCAAGATTCTGGCTCTTGTTGTGGGGGTTCGAGTCCTCCCCGGACAGCGGTTGCTGGTCCCTTCGTCTATCGGCTAGGACGGGAGATTCTCAGTCTTCAAAGAGGGGTTCGATTCCCCTAGGGACTACTCAAGGCCGGCTCAGTGCCGGCCTTTCTTGTATCCTCGCTTCGACGCTGTGTAAGTTCCGCTTAAGGAGGGCGCATGAACGAACCACGTTTCCTCGTACTGGACGACGGCACGGTATTTCCGGGCGAGGCGTGCGGCGCTTCGGCGCCCGCGCCGCAAACGCTTGAACCCGGAACCGAACCACTTCGCGCGGCCGGTGAAGTCGTGTTCAATACGGGCATGTGTGGATATCACGAAATCCTGACCGATCCGTCGTACACCGGCCAGATCGTCACCATGACCTATCCGATGATCGGAAACTACGGCGACGACGCGGAGTGGGACGAGGTCGGTCCGGGAAACGACACGCGCAGCGTCATCAAGGCCGCGGGACTCGTCGTGCGCTCGTTTTACGCCGGCCCTGTTCCCGCCGGTCGTGAGACCTTGGACCGATTTCTGTTGCGGCAAGGCGTGCCGGGAATTCATGAGGTCGACACCCGCGGTGTGACGCTTCGTCTGCGTGACGGCGGCAGCGCGAACGGTGTTATCGTCTCCTCGGAATCGAACCAAGGTCTTTCGAAACGGGAGCTTTCACTCTGTCGCGATTTCTTGGAGAGTTTTCCCGGGATGGAAGGTCGAAACCTCGTAGCGGAGGTAGGGTCGGACGATCCGATGGTCATTAACCGGTCCGGGGCGCCGCGTTTCGTTCTCATCGATTGCGGTGTCAAGGCGAACATAGTGCGGGAGTTCGAGCTTCGGGGGTGCCGAGTCGACGTGGTTCCGTGTGGTTTCGATGCGGGCCGGATTCTGGCTCTGAAACCCGACGCCGTGCTCTTTTCGAACGGTCCGGGAGACCCGGCGGAACTCGTCAAGAACGTCGAGACGATCGAATCGCTCATAGGAAATGTCGTGGTCCTCGGGATTTGTCTCGGGCACCAGTTGATCTGCCGGGCCGTGGGGGCGCGGACACGGAAAATGAAATTCGGGCATCACGGCGTCAACCATCCGGTGCGCGACGAATTGACCGGTCGCGTTTTTGTTACTTCTCAGAATCATGGGTTTGATGTCGATGAAGCGAGTCTTCCGGAGGAAGCGACGATTTGGTTCAAGAACGCAAACGACGGCACGATCGAGGGTGTCAGGATCGACGACCGCTCAATCTTGACCGCGCAGTTCCATCCCGAGGCGGCGCCGGGTCCGAGGGATTCGAGCTGGATATTCGACGAGTTCGTCGCTCTTGCGCGGACGGGGAGTAGCAGATAATGCCGGCAAGAGCTGATCTACACAGAATCCTTGTTATCGGGTCGGGTCCGATCGTGATCGGTCAGGCGTGCGAGTTCGACTACTCGGGTACACAGGCGGTACGCGCGCTGCGGGAGGAGGGGTATGAAGTCATACTGATCAATCCCAACCCGGCGACGGTCATGACTACCCCCGGCATTGCCGACCGCATCTATCTCGAACCGTTGCAGCCCGAGTACGTCGAGGCGATCATTCGGGAAGAGCGGCCCGACGCGCTGCTTCCGACGATGGGGGGGCAGACCGGCCTGAACCTCTCGATGCTGCTCGCCCATGAGGGCGTTTTGGATCGGTACGGCATCGAGGTGATAGGCGCGAGCATCGAGGCGATAGAGCGGGCCGAGGACAGGGGAAAGTTCAAAGAGGTGGCTCGATCGATCGGTCTCGACGTGGCTCGTTCGATTACCACCAAATCGGTGGAAGCGGCGCTCGGCTTTATCGACGAAGTGGGGTTGCCCGTTGTTATCCGACCGAGTTACACGTTGGGGGGGCAAGGCGGAAGCATCGCCGTGACCGCCGGTGAGTTTCGCAGCCTTCTGGAACGAGCGCTGGATGAAAGCCCGGTTCACGAGGCGTTGATCGAAGAGTCGCTCGTCGGATGGAAAGAGTTCGAGATGGAGGTGATGCGGGACAGCGCGGATAACGCCGTTATCATCTGCTCAATCGAGAACGTCGATCCAATGGGGGTCCACACCGGCGACAGCATTACCGTCGCGCCGATTCAGACCCTGAGTGATCGGGAATACCAGGTTATGAGAAGCGCGTCGATCGAGGTCCTGCGGGCGATCGGTGTCGAGTGCGGAGGGTCCAACGTGCAGTTCGCCGTTGATCCGCAGTCCGGCCGGATGATCATCATCGAAATGAATCCACGCGTATCGCGCTCCTCCGCACTCGCGAGCAAGGCGACCGGATTTCCCATCGCCCGGTGTGCGGCGAGGCTCGCCGTGGGCTTTACCCTGGACGAAATCATCAACGATATCACCGGGAAAACGGTTTCGTGTTTCGAACCGGCGCTCGACTACTGCGCGGTGAAAGTTCCCCGGTTCGAGCTGGAGAAGTTTCCTGCGGCGTACGAAGAGCTCGGTACTCAGATGAAATCCGTGGGAGAATCCCTGGCGCTCGGACGGACTTTCATCGAGGCGCTCAATAAGGCCGTTCGGGCGGTGGAAATCGGGTACGAAGGCGTAACCGAGCTCGAAATCGGTTACGACGGGCTTGACCGAATGCTCGATACGCTGCACCCGATGAGGCTCTTCGCGATCTACACGGTGCTCTCGCGCGAAGGCGAACGTGCGCTCGACTCTCTGCGTGAAAAAACCGGATATGACCCGTGGTTCCTGCATCAGCTGCTCGTTCAGACCCGCCTCGAGCAACGGATCTCTTCGGGCGCGCTCACGCCTCGGTTGCTGTTGGAGGCGAAGCGATGCGGCCTTTCGGACCGCAGAATCGCCCGTTTGGGAAAGACGTCGCTGCTCGACGTACGGGGCCTCAGAGACGAGAATGAGATCCACGCGGCCTACCATTTCGTCGACACGTGCGCCGGCGAGTTTACCGCAGACACGCCCTATTTCTACTCGACGTTCGGAGAAATAGACGAAGGCGGGCGAATCGAGCCCCCTGCGGTGATCATCCTGGCGAGTGGGCCGAACCGGATCGGTCAAGGACTCGAGTTCGACACCTGCTGTACTCTCGCCTCGCTGTCGTATCGTCGACACGGTGTGCACCCGATTATTATCAACTCAAATCCCGAAACCGTGTCGACCGATTTCAATATATCGGACCGTCTCTATATCGAGCCGCTTACGCCCGAGGATGTTCTGGCGGTCATGCGGAAGGAAGACGTGTGGGACGTGGTAGTTCAGCTTGGCGGACAGACGCCGTTGAACATGGCCGAGACCTTGACCGAGCACGGGGCGCGTGTGGTGGGAACCGAAGTGAAGAACATTCTCGACGCGGAGGACCGCGGTCTTTTTTCGGATCTCGTCCGCAAAGTCGGCCTGAGACAGCCGATGAATCGCATGGCGTCGAGCCCGGAGGAGGTCGAAGAGTTCTCGCGGGAAATCGGCTACCCGGTGTTGCTGAGACCCAGCTTTGTACTCGGCGGACGGAGCATGTTCATCGCTTTCAATCCGGAGGAACTCACTACCTTTCTCGGCAAGGGCATCCGGATGTCGCGGGAGCGCCCGGTTTTGGTGGATCAGTTTCTGGAAGACGCCTTCGAGTACGACCTCGATGCGTTGTCCGACGGCGAGAACGTCTACGTTGCCGGAATCATGCAGCATATCGAAGCCGCGGGGATTCACTCCGGAGACTCGGCCTGCGTTTTCCCCGCGTACAAATCCGATCCTCATCTGCTCGACGAAATGATCCGGGCCACCGCTCGGATCGCCGGGGAGATACGTGTTCGCGGTTTTCTCAATATTCAGTTCGCCGTCAAGGCCGGCGAGCTGTACGTGCTTGAAGTCAATCCACGTGCTTCGCGCACCGTGCCGTACCTGTCGAAGGCGTCGGGGGTGAATCTGGTCGACGCCGTCGTGCGGATATGGCTGGGCGAAGATCTGGAAGCGCAGGGGTTAACGAGCAACGGAATCGGGCAGGGGAAGTGTCGAACCGGATGGGCGGTAAAGGAGGCGGTTTTCAGTTTCGAACGCTTCCATGTGATCGATCCGCTTCTCGGTCCGGAAATGAAATCGACCGGCGAAGTTATCGGCACCGGCGCCACTTTCGGCGAGGCGTATGCCAAGGCCGAGGCGGCGGCGGGAACTGTTCTGCCGACCGAAGGTAAGGTGTTCGTCTCGGTTCACAGGGAGGACAAGGAGACGATCCTGCCGATGGTTCAGGATCTCGAGGCGCTCGGGTTCGCGATATGCGCGACTCGCGGGACGGCGCAGTTTCTCTTCGAGCACGGCCTTTTCCCGGAAGTTGTGCTGAAAATACACGAGGGACACCCGAACGTTATCGATCAGATGCGCGCGGGGAAGATACACCTGCTCATCAACACGCCGCTTGGAAGATTCTCGCAGCAGGGCGATGAGATGATTCGGATCGAGGCGGTCCGAAGACGTATTCCCTACACGACGACGACATCGGCCGCGCGCGCGGCCGTCGAGGGGATTCGACATCTCAAAAGCAACGCGACCGTCGTGCGCGCGCTCGCGAACGACGAAAGTTTCCTGCAGATCGAGCGCGCTACGCCCCGGGCCTAATCTCTGTGCCCGGCTTTGCATCCTCGACAACGTAGTTGTTGTAGTAGTATTCGATGCTGTCGACCATCGCTTCCCAGGAGGCCTCGATCACGTTTTCCGACACACCGACGGTGTCCCAGGTGTGCTCGTGATCGGAAGAAGTAATAAAGACCCGCACCTTGGAAGCGGATGCGGCCTCCGGATTGAGAACGCGCACCCGGTAATCGATGAGCGAGATGCGCTGCAGGAAGTCGGCGAAAGGCGTGAGCGCGTCGCGCAGCGCCCGGTCGAGCGTTTCGACCGGGCCGATGCCGACACCCGCGCCCATGATCTGCTTTCCCGCGCAGGAAAGAAAGATACGCCCCACCGTCTTTGACGGAACGTCGCCGGTTTTGTACGATTCGAGATGGTAATTCCCCAGCTCGAAAAGGGGACGGTAGCGTCCGAGGCATTTTCGTATGACGATGTCGAAGGAGGCCTCGGCGGCCTCGTACTCGTATCCGAGCCGTTCCTTTTCTTTCAGAATGTCGATCAGCTCGGCGACCGTCTTCGAGTTCTTATCGAAAGCGCCGTAGCGGGCGAGCTTTCTGACGATGGTCGATTTACCCGCGAGCTCGGAAAGGATGACACGCCGCTCGTTGCCGACGAGCACCCGGTCTATATGTTCTATCAAATGCGCCGCCTTCTGGATGACGTCGGCGTGTTGGCCGGCCTTGTGACTGAACGCGGCCTCTCCGACATACGGCTGCCTCTTCTCCGGGATCATGTTGGCTTTTTCGGCGACGAATCGCGACAGCGAGGTCAAGTGCCGCAGCCGGTCGGCCATCGAAACTTCGAAGTCGGTCTTCAGGCAGATGTTCGGCACAAGAACGCACAGGTTCGCGTTTCCGCATCTTTCTCCCCAACCGTTGACGGTTCCCTGAATGTGGACGGCGCCGCACCGGATGCCGGCCAGCGAGTTCGCATCGGCGGTTCCGGAATCGTTGTGAAAATGGACGCCGAGTTTGCTTAATCGTTCCTGCGGCAGCGCCGAGATGATCGCCGACGCTTCATCGGGCAGCGTGCCTCCGTTGGTGTCGCACAAAACGAGAACGTCGGCGCCGGCGTCGGTCGCGGTTTCCAGAACGTGAAGAGCATACGCCGGATCGTCCTTGTAGCCGTCGAAAAAATGTTCGAGATCGAAAACAACTTCGCGACCCTCGGCTTTTAGATGCGAAAGCGAATCATGGATCATCTCAAGATTCTCTTCCGGCGTCGTTCCGAGCACCTCGGTGACGTGAGCCTTCCAGGTCTTTCCGACGACGGTAACCGTTTCCGTCTCGGCCTCGAGAAGGGCGGTGATGTGCGCGTCGTTTGCCGCACGACGACCGGGGCGACGCGTCGAGCCGAAAGCGACGATTCTCGCCCGATCGAAACGTTCGCGGCGCACGCGTTCAAAAAAAGCGGCCTCCTTGTCGTTCGACAGCGGGAAACCCCCTTCGATATAGTCGACGCCGAACTCATCCAGCTTGTGCGCGATCTGCAGCTTGTCGTTAAGCGTGTAGCTGACCTCGATTCCCTGCATTCCGTCGCGCAACGTCGTGTCGTAGACGGTAATCAGGCTCATCGTCGGTCTCCGTTGCGCTTGATGAGCTCGTAGCGGTTGAGTGCGTTTACGTACGCTCTCGCGCTCGCTTCGAGAATGTCGGTCGACGATCCTCGGCCGACGCAGTGCTCGCCGTCTATTTCAAGTACAACGGTCACCTCTCCGAGCGCCTGCTTCCCGGGCGTGACCGCCTGGACGGTGTATTCGTTGAGCGTGGTCTTGACGCCGAGAGCGCGGTCGATCGCGATAAAAACGGCGTCGACCGGCCCGTCGCCCGTCGCTGCCTCTTCGATTACCTCATCGCCCGTCCGAATGCGGACGGTGGCGGTAGGTACCGAGACGTTCCCCGAGATGATGTTGAAATACTCCAGACTGTAGCGCGCGGCCTGTCTACCCAACTCTTCGCCTATGATGGCGTAGAGGTCGTCGTCGAAAACCTCCTTTTTGCGATCGGCGATTTCGAGAAACCGCGCGTATGCCGAGGCAAGCTCGTCGTCGGTAAGCGCCAAGCCGAGTTCGTCGAGACGCTTCTTGAATCCGTGCATTCCCGAGTGGCGCCCGAGGACGATGTTAGAAAAATCGCGCCCGACCGACTCGGGCGTCATGATTTCGTAGGTTTCACGGCGCTTGATGACTCCGTGTTGATGAATTCCCGCTTCGTGGGCGAAAGCATTATCTCCCACGACCGGCTTGTTTCTCGGGATCGGGAAACCGATGATGTTCGACACCAAGCGCGAGGTGTTGTAGATCTGATGAGTGTCGATACCGGTTCGGTACGACATTATGTCGGAACGTACTTTGAGCGCCATGACGAACTCCTCCAGCGCGGCGTTCCCCGCGCGCTCGCCGATTCCGTTGACGGTAAGTTCGGCATGCCGGGCGCCGTTTTCCACGGCGCTCACGGTGTTCGCGACCGCGAGACCGAGGTCGTTGTGGCAATGCACCGAGATGATCGCTTTGTCGATGTTGGGCACTTTTTCTCTGATAGTACGGATGAAATCGCCGAACTCGTGAGGTACTGCGTATCCGACGGTGTCGGGAATGTTGATAACGCCGGCGCCGGCGTCGATGGCGGCCTCCACCACGCGGCAGAGAAAATCGATTTCGCTTCGCGTCGCGTCTTCGGGGGAAAACTCGACATCGTCGGTGAACGATCGGGCGAGCTTCACCGCTCTCACCGTCATTTCAAGCACCTCCTCCGGTTTTTTCCCGAGTTTGTGCTCCATGTGAATCGGTGAGGTGGCGATGAAGGTATGTATGCGCGTCCTCTTCCCGCCTCGAACCGCCTCCGCGGCGGCCTCGATATCTTCGTCGAGCGCTCGCGCGAGAGCGGCGACCACCGGACCTTCCACGCGCTCGGCGATAAGCCGACACGCCTCGAACTGACGCGGAGAGGAAATCGGAAACCCGGCCTCGATTACGTCGACGCCGAGCCGCGCGAGTTGGGCCGCGATTTCGCATTTCTGCTCTATGCTCATCGATGCTCCGGGCGACTGCTCTCCGTCGCGAAGCGTCGTATCAAAAACTGCTAATGTATCCATGAAATATCACTCCTGTTCGTAATAAAAATAACCGTGTCTTGGTGAATCGTACGGCCATCGTGCGGCCGGGTAGGACTTCTTTCCTCAGCGACACGCCTCGAAAGGCGTCGATAACCCACATAACGTCTAACTCCTTAAAAAAAAAGGCCGTCCCCGGCGGGAACGGCCTTATGTCACCATGGTAATGGCGCTCGGATCATCCCCTTCGGGCCGCGTAGTCTGCGGTGAGTAGAATAATGATGATGCCGAGCGTTGACGAACTCATGTCGACTACATTTATAAACCAACAGACGCGAATGGTCAAGCGAACGAATCTTGACCTCCCAATTCTACAGACCCTACAATGCGACTATGCCGGGCGACGCCGGTTCGGAAGTCTTCTACAAGCTTGCCCGCGACCTCTCGCCGCAAGAACGACGTGACCTGCTTGCGAAGGTGAGTCTTCAGCCGACCGGAGAGGCGCCGCTGCTGCTTGCCGGAGGCGACGAGGCCGACGAGAGACCGATCGAAGAGGCTTACAGCCGCATCGGGCTGTTGCGCCGCTTTTTTTTGTGGCTAAGACACATAATCGTACAGCGGGATATTCTCGATCTCGTCGCCGAAGACATGTTGGCGCGGATCGGCAGGAAAATCGCCCGCGCGTATCCCGGCATGTATGACCATCGGCGAGAGACTCTGGGGCCGGCGCTTCTTCGAAGTCTGTTTCAATTGGGAGAGCGGTTGCAGATCCTTGCGGCCCCTCTGCGGCAAGCCATAGTCGAGGAGAGGCGTGATTATCTCGCTTTTCTTCTCAGCGTCCTGTTGCCGGCGGAATACGAGATGCTTGAACGCGCAAGCGACCCGCGATCGCCGGGGTTGAACGCCGACGGTTCGGAATTCGATATTCGAAAGCAGGTGCAGGTGGGAACGCGCGACGCGCTTTCGCGTATCGAAAAGGACTCGCGCGCCAGGCTCTATGCCGTTTATCGCGGACTTCTTTTTTTGAACGAGCTCGTTCTTTTTCCCTTTTCGAAGATCGCCGGCGTCGAGGGCGGGCCGGTGGGAGAGATTCCCGCCGCCCGGCATCGGAAAGACCTGGGAGATCTCGCCGACATCATCTTTTCCCTCGGCGTACGGCCCGCCGACGAAGTTGTCGGAACGGTAATCATGTTCCATTACCGGGACAGACGTTCGGACGACGGATACGCGGGGTTGATCGAAGAAGAAACTCGGAAGGCCGCCGTTGCGCTTGACGAGATTACCCGGTTCGGCAGGAATGTTCCGCTCGTCGATATACTGCGACTGATGAACCGCAACCCCGCCTATACGCCGGACAAACTCGGAGGCGGAGAGGAATGGTTTACGGTTTTCAGACAGTACTGGGAGGACCGCGCCGACAAGAATATATCGCTTTTTCTCCGGGAGCGGCGTCTCGCCGAGTTTCACGAACAGGCCGCCCGGCTTTTCGGGCGAAATGTGGCTCCGGAAAGATACATCGAACGGCCGGTCGGCGCCGCCCAGCCGTTTCGCTACCCGAAAACGGCCGCTTTCCTCCTGACCCTTGCCGAGGTTTTGTTTGGGGTGACGCACAACGCCGTCCTCAAGAACATTCTTGTGCATGGAGAGTTTTACAAGCCGCAGAATCGTGCGGAAATGACCGACGCGTTCAACGGTTTGGGCGAGCTGTCGAAAGCGATACGTTCGGTCGACGCGTCGCTGCGGGACGACGGAGAACTCGGCGCCGAGATTCGTAATGTCGATGCGCGGCCGGCAAAAAAGTCTGAGCGCGACGCGGGGATTAAGAGCGTCATGGAGCGGGCCGACAGGTCGATGGAGAGCATCATCCACCGCGGAATGGAGGATCTCGAGCGAATGGTTAAGGTCCTCAAGGGCGTCCTTTTCGGCCAAAGCGGCGGCGCGTACGACACGCTGGCAAACTTGGACGAGCTCGGGACGGGAGACGGCAGAGCGTTCCGAGAGAAGCTGGGAGAAGCGCTCGACGCTTTTGCCGAGGCCAGGCGGTTGCTGCATCTGATTTTCGATCTCGAACACGGTCGGGACTGAGAGACGACGGCGTGCGCATCGTTCATGTCTCCCTGGGTCATCCCGACGAGAACGGGATCTTTCGACTGCAAACGCGCCGCGACGGCGTCCGGCCGTCGCTTGCGCTCCTGACCGGTGTCGACCGTCGAGACGTCGTCCGCCGGCACCTCGGCGTCGCGGCCGGCCGGGTGTGCTTTCTGAAGCAGATCCACTCGCGGCGTGTGCTGGAGGTGCCCGAGGAGTACACGGCCGGAGCCGAGGCCGACGGGATGGTGACCCGCGACGGGGAAAAAGTGCTGACCGTTTCCGTTGGCGATTGCCTTCCGATCTTCTTGTACGCCGACCGGGGAGGCGGGTTCGGAATCGTCCATTCGGGTTGGCGTGGAACGGGAATAGTGACCGTCGGGCTCGACCGTCTTGGGCGCGTGGCCCGGGTCGACCCCGCCGACGTCGTGGCCGTGATAGGTCCGGGAATCGGACCGTGCTGTTACGCCGTGCCGCCGGAGCGTGCGGCGTCTTTTCACTCCGAGGACTCGACGAGCAGATGCGGGAGAACCTATCTCGATCTCAAGGCTGCCAATATTCGATTGC
>JAJRYZ010000123.1 GCA_024275515.1 Spirochaetota bacterium | reverse complement strand
CCTCGACTTCCTCGGCCGCGGGGATCTCCTCCAGTTCCTCGGCCTCGGGAACCTCCTCGAGCTCTTCGGGCTCCTCGACTTCCTCGGCCGCGGGAATCTCCTCCAGTTCCTCGACCTCGTCGACCGGCTCGACCTCCTCCGCCGGCTCGGCCTCGGGGACCTCCTCGAGCTCTTCGACCTCTTCGACTTCCTCGGCCGCGGGGATCTCCTCCAGTTCCTCGGCCTCGTCGATCGTCCCGGCCTCCTCCGCCGGCTCGGCCTCGGGAACCTCCTCGAGCTCCTCGACTTCTTCCGCCTTTTCGGCCTCTTCGGCCGCGGGGATCTCCTCCAGTTCCTCGATCTCTTCGGCCGGCTCGGCCTCCTCCGCCGGCTCGACCTCGGGGACCTCCTCGACCTCCTCGACCTCTTCGACTTCCTCGACTTCCTCGGCCGCGGGGATCTCCTCCAGTTCCTCGGCCTCGGGAACCTCCTCGAGCTCTTCGGGCTCCTCGACTTCCTCGGCCGCGGGAATCTCCTCCAGTTCCTCGGCCGCGGGGATCTCCTCCAGTTCCTCGGCCTCGTCGACCGTCTCGGCCTCCTCCGCCGGCTCGGCCTCGGGGACCTCCTCGAGCTCTTCGACCTCTTCGACTTCCTCGGCCGCCCCGATGCCTGCGGCAGGCTTTCTTGCTTCAGCCGCAGACGCCACCGGCGGGGCGGGCGCGGTACGCGCCGTTTCGCGGACTCGAGATATCAGGTTTTCGTCGGTGATTACTCTCCGGATGATGTCCTCGAGGTTCCCGACTTCAAGCCGGGGAGGTGTCTCCGATTCAATCCTTTCACCTATTACCTCGAATATCTCGTTCCAACTTTTGTTGATAAGCTCGTCGACTTCCGCCGAATCACGCTTCTTTCCCAATCCTTTTTTGATCTCTTTGGTAATCTCCGCCCGGCGCGCCTGGATGTCTCTGCGCCATAGATTCCAATCGATCGATTCGCGGTTGTCCAAATACTCCTTAAGAAAAGTGAGTTGAAATCTTTTAATGCGATCTGAGAGGACGACGAGTCTGTCCTGTCGCAGGTTGATGATCAGGAGCACGAACAGAAACGCCGTAAGAAAGAAAGAGGCGAGAAGAAGAATCCGGAGCGTCCGGCTCAACTCGAGTTCGCTTTCCGGAAAGACGATCCCGGCGTAGCCCGTCTCCGGCTGGTATTGCGAATGGACAATGAGCTGTGCGCCGTCCTCGGTCTCCGCCAAAGACGCGAACGCCGGAGGTGAATCGGTCTTCCATATTTCTCCAAGGCGTTCGGCTATGCCGGGGTAGTCGGCGACGCGAAAGTTATATAGATAGCCTGAGCTGTCGACGAGCGAAAAGTCGCGCCCAAGCTCGATATCGCCCCGACCAAGCAGGTAGTCTTCCAGGAGCCGCTCGGACACGAAGAATTGGGCCGTCCCGCGTCGGCGCCCGAGAATATCGAAAGCCGCAAGCAGGTACACAATCCGCGCATTCTCCGCGTCGATTATGACTCTCCACCGGCGTTCGTCCGAAAGCGTGTATCGGTCGACGTTATCGACAACGTCGGACAGTTTTCGATACACCACTCGATCGTCCGCTTCGACCCGAATATCTGCCGGAAAGGTGCTGTAGTGTATGTCTCCCTGCGCATCAACGAAACGAGCCCCGAGAAAACCGCTGGAATTATTTTTCAAGGTATCGAAAAGGTTTCTCGTCTCTATGGTCCTCCGGCTTAGATTCGTTTCGAAAACGCCCCGCACCGATTCGTTTTCAAGAAGGATTCCGTAGGTCGTCGCATTGTCGGAATGAAAAGCGGAGATGCTTTCGACGATCCTCAGCAGGCGCTGCGATTTGACGGCCTTGACACGTTCGTTGTAGAAGCGCGTTTCGATATAGTCGAATAACCCCGAGTAGGCAAAAAACGTAAATCCCGCGAACAAAGCGACGGAAATGAGCAAACTGACCGCAACGCGAGCAAGTGATTTCATGAACGCTGCCCAATCCCTCCGTCGCCGACTAGGGCGGATTTCGTCTCTATATTATCGACGGATTTGGCCGCCTATTCCAGTCGAAAGCGATTCCGGGTTCGGCCCGCCGCCCGCCATGTCGCGGCAACGGCACGCGCAAGAGCAAGCGTCGCTCCGCATATCAGAGTCGCCGTTCTGCCGAATCGGTGCGCATCGGCGGCCGTTCAATGTGGGAAACCTCGTTGCTCTGCGCGCATGGAGCGAGAAGATCGCGTACGCCCTCCGGCGGAGCGGCGCCGCAATCGCACGGAGCTGTATCGAGACGGTGGAAACGTGAGGAACCGCGAGCGCGTTACGGGAAGCCGACATCGGTTCCCGAGCAACCGGGCTACTCGGCGCGATTCGCGCCCGATGCGACGGACTCTTCGCTCGCTTTCGTCGAATCGTCCCCGTCCGGCGAGTCCTTTTTTTCAGACGACGCCGTTTCAGGGCCGGCGGCCCCGGACTCCGACGCATCGTCGGTTTCAACGATCGCCGTCCGAGCCTTGCGCTTCGGGGCCTGCGACGCCTCCCCCATCTCCTCCACCAACTCGATCAGCACCATGTCGGCGGCGTCTCCCTGACGCTGTCCGACTTTGAGAATACGGGTGTAGCCGCCGGGCCTCGAGGTAAACCGAGGCCCGATGTCGTTGAAGAGCTTGGCAAGGATCTCTTTGTCGGCGATCGTCGTCGCAGCGATCCGCCGATTGTGCACGGAGTCGACTTTGGCACGCGTGATCAACGGTTCCACCACCTTCCGCAGCTCTTTCGCCCTGGCTCGCGTGGTGTGAATGCGTTCGTGGCGGAGCAAAGAGGTGGCCATGTTCTTGAGCATCGCCTTCCTGTGAGAGGCCTTTCGTCCCAGCCGGTTGTAGCCTATCCTATGCTTCATCTACTTCCTCTTCCTTGTCGCTATCCTGCTGAAGTTTCGTCGAGGCCTTGAGCGAACTATAGTCGGTCATACCGAGCTCAAGGCCCCACTCGTCGAGCTTTTCCTTGATCTCCTGCAGCGATTTCTTGCCGAAATTCCTGGTCTTGGCGATGTCTTCCTCCGACCGCCGCGTCAAATCACCGATTGTTTTTATGTTGGCGTTCTTCAGGCAGTTACTCGACCGCACCGACAGTTCGAGCTCCTCCACCGGTGTATCGAGAATTGCGCGGACGCGTTCTTCTTCCTCGTCGAGCTCTTCTTCCGATCCGATCGAATCCTCGTCGAAGTTGATAAAAATCGTAAAATGATCCTTGGCGATCTTGGCCGCTTCAGCGACCGCGTCCTCGGGAGCGACCGTCCCGTCGGTCCACACCTCGAGCACGAGCTTGTCGTAGTCGCTTCGCTGTCCGACGCGCGTGTTCTCGGTCGAATACTTTACCCTGCGAATCGGAGAGAATACGGCGTCGACGGGAATCGTTCCCACGACTTCGATATATTTTTCGTTTATTTCGGCGGGGACATAGCCACGCCCCAGATCGATCTGAATCTCGAAATCAACGTTGGCGCCGTCGGTCAACGTCGCGATTCTTTGATCCGGATTAAGCACCTCGATGTCGGTGTGTGCGGCAATCGACGCGCCGGTCATCACGCCTTCGCCCTTACATTCTACGAGAACCGTGCGCTGCTCCTGATCGTCCTTCAGCCTGACTTGAATCTTCTTTAGATTATTGACGACCTCCGGCGTATCCTCGACAACGTGCGGAATGGGTTCGAACTCGCTCGAAATGATGTGCGGTGTCCCTTCGCTGTCGTACGAGGTGATTTTGGTTCCGGTAATCGCATAGCCCTGTATGGAAGAGAGAAGAATACGGCGAAGCGAGTTTCCAATTGTCGTTCCATACCCGCGCTCAAACGGATACGCTATGAACTTGCCGTAGTTTGCGTTGACCTCGCTGTGCTCAAAGGTGATTCCTTTGGGTTTCTTGAATCCTTTTAGAAGGTTTTTCCTCGCCATGTGTTCTCCCTTCACGAAATGCAGATACCCTCGGACGTTGGCCGGAGGGTACCCGTTCGCGCGTCGCGTGTTTTGATTTGAACTACCGAGAATAGAGCTCGACGACCAACTGCTCGTTTACGTCGGCAATGTCGGTCACATCGGATCGTCTGGGGATCGCCCTCACGGTACCCGAAAGAGAGTCCGGATCAACGTCGAGCCACGGGGAAACACCCGACCGGGTAAATTCCTTCAGTGCTTCTTTTATTATTACCATTCTCTTGCTGCGCTCGGCGATCGATATCGTGTCATTCTCCCGCACCGTATATGACGGTATCGTGACGCGCTTCCCGTTGACCAGAATATGACCGTGTGAAACAAACTGGCGCGCCTGGCTTCGCGAAGAAGCAAACCTCATGCGAAACACTACGTTATCGAGCCGGGCTTCAAGCAACGAAATGAGATTATCGCCTGTTTTTCCGCCCATCCGATCGGCCTTGGCAAACACGTTCCGGAACTGTCGTTCCAACATTCCATATATCCGCTTGAGTTTCTGCTTTTCCCGAAGCTGCAAACCGTAGTTCGAAAGCTTGCGCGTTCGCGAACGTGGCCCCTTGCCGGGTGGGTTTCTCTTCCTGGTAATCGCGCATTTCGCGCCGTGACACCGTTCGCCCTTGAGAAACAACCGCGTTCTCTCGGCCCTGCACAGTCTACACACAGAATCGGTATATCGCGCCATCTCCGTCTCTCCTGCCTAGACCCGCCGACTCTTGCGCGGTCGGCATCCGTTGTGCGGAATCGGGGTGACGTCCTTGATACTCCTCACCCGCAGTCCGAGACCGCCGAGTGACCGAATAGCCGATTCGCGGCCCACCCCGGGCCCGTTGACAAAGACGTGTACTTCCTGCAGGCCGAAATCCATCGCCTTTCTGGCGGCGGTTTCGGCGGTAGTCTGCGCGGCGTACGGCGTCGACTTCTTTGCTCCCCGAAACCCGAGCGACCCCGCGCTCGACCAAGAGACGGCGTTCCCGTTCAAGTCGGTTATCGTAACGATGGTATTGTTGAACGTGGCCTGAATGAACACCTTTCCCTCGTAGACGGTCTTTTTCTCTCTTCGCTTTTTCGCTTTTGCCAAAGCATCTCTCCTTAGCTCTTACACGGCCTTTTTCTTACCGGCGACGGTTTTCCGCTTGCCCTTTCGAGTCCGCGCGTTCGTCTTGGTGCGCTGCCCCCGAACCGGCAAACCTCTTCGATGACGAAGGCCTCGATAACACCCGATGTCCATCAGCCGCTTGATGTTCAGCGACACCTCGGTCCTCAGACGTCCTTCGACGGTATAATCATTTTCGATAATTTCGCGAATTTTGCTTATTCCATCGCTTGAAAGCTCGTTCATCCGAACGTGAGGATCGACCCCGGCCTTTTCGCAGATTCTTTCGCCGGAGCTGCGCCCTATTCCGTAGATATAGGTCAGTGCGATTCTCGTCGGCTTGTTCGGAAGGTCGATACCCGCAATGCGTGCCATACCTTTCTCCTATTTCTGTCGCTGCTTGTGCTTCGGGTTACTGCAGATGATACGAAGCACCCTTTTTCTGCGAATGATCTTGCAATTGTCGCACATCGGTTTAACGCTCGCTCGAACTTTCACGTGTGATATCCTCTCTACTACAGGTTTCGTGATCGAATACGACCACGTTTCACCAAACCGTCGTGATGATGCATCCGAAGATGCCCTTCTATCTGTGACATGAGATCAAGATCCACGCCGACCATAATCAGAAGCGACGTTCCGCCCATCAACATCGCCACCTGCAGCGGAAAGTTGAACATCCGCTGGATGATCGTGGGAATTACGGCGATAAACGACAGAAACAGCGCGCCGGGAAGGATGATCCTGTTGAGTATACGGCTCAAGTACCGCTCCATTTTCTCGGACCGAATGCCCGGAATCGAGCCTCCGTTTTCGCGGATCTGCTTCGAAATCTCGGTTGGATTGAGGCTGACCTGCGTATAGAAATAGGCGAAAAAAACTATCAGAAGAGCGTACACGACAATATAGGCAGCTCCGCCGGGTCTCAGGAAATACGAAAGGTCGGCAAGCCATTTGACGTTCGGTCCCAGGCTTTGCGCGATCTGAATCGGGAAAGTCAGCACGGAGGATGCGAAGATTACCGGGATCACGCCCGAGGGGTTTATCTTGAACGGCAGATAGGTATTCTGCGCGCCGTACATTCTGCGCCCGACGATACGTTTCGCGTAGTGGACCGGAATCTTGCGCTGTCCCTGCTGCTCGTAGATGACCAGCGCGACCACCGCCACGAACATGGCAAAGACGATGATGACCGACACGGGGTTGAGTTCGCCGTTGGAGACGAGGCGAAACAGGGTAATGAACGCGTTCGGCATTCTCGCGACGATGCCCGCAAAGATCAGCAGCGAAATTCCGTTTCCGACCCCGCGTTGAGTAATCTGCTCACCCATCCACATCAAAAAAAGCGTACCGGTGGTCACCGTAAGCATCGCGACCAGCGTGTAAGGGAGACGCGCTATCGCGATGGCGTCGGGAATCTGATTGGCATAGATCGTCACCGTGTACGACTGAACAAGACAGACGATAACGGTTCCGTACCGCGTGTATCGCTGTATCTTTTTCCTGCCGCCTTCCTCTTCGGAGATCTTTTTCAACTTCGGAAAGACGAGTAGGAGCAGTTGCATGATGATCGAGGTGGAAATGTAGGGCATGATGCCGAGCATAAACACCGAAAAGTTCTTGAACGCCCCACCGGCGAAAAAATCGATATAGTCGGTCAAGCCGATAGCCGACCCGGAACTCTCCTGCGCCATGAAATAGAGCTTGAGCGCGTTTACATTGATCCCGGGGATAGGAAGCGCGACACCCAGCCGAAAAATGATGAGCATAAAAACGGT
>JAJRYZ010000122.1 GCA_024275515.1 Spirochaetota bacterium | reverse complement strand
TCGTCCATTTCCATCCCTTTCTGGACGGCAACGGCCGGACATCCCGGCTGCTCTCAACCTTGTGCCTGTACAGAGCGGGCTACGACTTCAAGCGCCTGTTCACCATCAGCGAGTACTACGACCGGGACCGGGCCGCCTTCTACCGGGCGATTCAGGGCGTCCGGGAACAGGATATGGACATGACAGGGTGGCTGGAGTACTTCGTGACGGGATTGGCCACCCAGCTGATGGAGGTCAGGCAACGCGGGGAGCGGGTGATACGACGTGACGTGCTCGTCAAGCAGCACGATCTGTCCCCTCGCCAAGCCCAGGCCCTGATGCACATCTTCGAACACGGGAGCATCAATATCCAGGAGTTCGAGGCGCTCTGCCCGGAGGTCAACCGGCGCACACTTCAGCGGGAACTGAGGAACATGGTAGAGAAAGGGGTCCTCGTTTCCGAGGGGGCGACCAATCGGCTGATATACCTTCTCAAGGGATAGGGCGGTCGAACTTGCGACAGACTTGCGACACAACTTGCGACATGCTTACGACAGGGCTTGCGACATCCGGCTCCGTCCTGTGCCAAAACTCAGCCGGATCTTCGTATGTTCCGTCAACGAAAGCATTTAGCTGTCCAATCCGGCTCAGCTGTCAGAGATTCGATTCCTATGTTCAAGACACGCATTCACGGACCAAATCTTCGAAACTATCTGCGATTCTTCATCCTCCTCGTTTCCGACTGGATCGACAGGGATCAGCAGAAGATCATCGACTATCTCATCGAAGAGATCCGGGCGTACGAGGATCACTTCAACGGCCGTCGGCTCCGATTCACTGATGAGCAGGGGCGTAGGCCGGACGTTAAGGCCAAAGCGCCGGGACGGAAGACCCTCGAGCAATTCGCTTCACTTGTCACGCCGGATACGCTTCTGCGCCGGTTCAGGATCCTTGTCGCCGGAGAATACGACGGGTCCGGCAATCGAGGCCCCGGGCGACCGCGGGTGCGAGATGGAATTGCCGATCTTGTCGCAAGAATGGCGAACGAGAACTAATCGTGGGGATACACCCGGATCAGGGATGCCTTGCACAATCTCAGGATCACCGTGGATCGAAACACGGTAAAGCGTGTTCTGAATGACTACGGCATCGAACCTGCGCCGGAGCGTAAGAGGACGGGAACGCCCTGGAAGAACTTTGTCGAGACACATTGGGAGGTCCCGGCCGCCGTCGACTTCTTCAACGTCGAAGTCCTGACATTTGCGGGCATTCTTCGCTACTACGTCCTGTTTTCGATACGCCTTTAAACGCACGAGGTGCAGATCGTCGGCATCACGGATCAGCCTCGTGAAGCTTGGATGATGCGCCGGCCGTGATTCACCACGGAATCAATATCCACGTCTGCCCGAGATTCAAACGGGAGCAGGAATCCGACGCTCACGCCGCGCCGGCGGAAGTCGGCATTGACGAGATCACGTGGTATGCTCGTGAGGAAGCAAGCTTGGCGTGGGGTTTTGATACACCATAACGGAACGAGATCCATTGCAGGCGGAACGTTCAGGGGAGGTGGCGGAAGTGGGACGGAAGAGGAGAATGCTTCCGAGCGACGGTCGGGAGAAAAAATGAACGAGCGAACGAACATTCTGCGCACCATCCGATTCGAGAAGCCTGACTGGATCCCGATGGAGTTCCATATTAACAGCGCTTGTTGGGGCCACTATCGCCATGAAGCCTTGTTCGATCTCATGGAGTCCCACAAACTACTCTTCAGCGGTTTCAGACGCCCTGCGGAACAGTATCGGCCAAGGTATCCGGTCAACGCGATCGCAGGCAGGCCGTACACAGACCCGTGGGGGTGCGTATGGAAAACGTCCGAAGATGGAATCACCGGATCCGTCCATCACCATCCATTAAGTTCATGGGATCGTATCGCCGACTACGCAGCGCCGGATCCGGCAAGAACGGATGGAACATACCCTGTGAATTGGAACGCGATCGCAGAAGAAGTGGAATCCGGTAAGGTGGCAGGACGGTTCACCGTCGGCGGATTACCCCACGGGCACACCTTCCTGCGTCTCCAAAACATTCGCGGATATGAGAACTTGATTCTTGACATGAGCGATGAACGACCCGAGCTCCGGAGGCTTATTGAAATGGTCGAGGAGTTCAATGTTGCGTACATAAAGAGATGGGTATCCCTGCGCCCTGATATGATGAGCTACCCGGAAGATCTTGGGATGCAGACGGGACCGATGTTATCGCCGGAGCACTTCGCCAGATACATCAAACCAAGCTACCGGCGCCTGATGAAACTAGCCCGCGAGGCGGGAATCATCGTCCACATGCACTCCGATGGGGACATCAGGAGTCTGATCGATGAGTTGCTTGACTGCGAAGTTGAGGTTATCAACCTACAGGACCTCGTTAACGGGATTGACTGGATTGCCGACACGCTTGCCGGCAGGGTTTGCGTTGATCTCGACATCGATCGACAGCGGATCACATACTCCGGCACACCGACCGAGATTGACACACTCGTACTGGACGAAATAAGGAAGATCGGCAGCAAGCAAGGTGGGCTGATGTTGAAATATGGGCTCTACCCCGGTGTGCCGATCGAGAATATCTCGGCCCTGATGGACGCAATGGAACGGTATGCATTCTATTTCAGTTGATTGTTGATGTACATCGATGACGAAAGACGTTCCGACTGAACGGTGGCGCAAATGAACACGTTCGGCTTGCGTCGCCGGTTTTCCGTGTGTTGTTGACCGGGAAATGAACCGGCTGCATCGGCGTCGTTTACCGAGCGACGCGAACATATGCCGGTGTGGTCGCGACCCGAAGATGCTCGGGCAATTGCCGGTCGGTGACCGGGTATACAGTCCGTGTGGTCTTCGGGGGCTTACGACCGTCGTCGTCAACAGATCGGAGTTCGGTTTGCCACCGTGTCCCGGCGGCGGATGACGCGTATCTGCGTCCGCCGCGGACTCTCGTCCGCTTTGCTCCGGAACGCGGCGGCCGCGAGGAACGTAGATGTTTTCCGAGCGAAATGCGCTATACTGAAAAGGTGGTCGAGTCGAGCCTACGAAATGGCCGCCGGACGGGAACCGCCCGCTACTTCGCTTTGATTATTATCGTTGCCGCATCGATGCTGAACGGGTGTGGCGACTTCGTATTGTGGGACCTGGCGGCGCCCGATGAAGGCGGCAACACCGGCGCGCCGCTGATGATCGCGCCGGTGAGCGCAACTGTGTTCGCCGGGTCGACCTTTCCCTTTTCTGCCGAAGGCGGCACCGCCCCGTACACGTTCATCGTGGTGGAAGGATCGGGAACGGTCGATTCAGAGACCGGTTTGTACGCGGCTCCGTCGGGGCCGTCGGCCGATGTGGTACGTGTAATCGATGCTGCCGGCGACAGCAGCGATGCACGGGTCACAACAGTGGTGATGGCCGTGCAATGAAATCGCTCACACTTTCCGTTCGCGCAGGCGTATTATGCTTTGCTCTCTTTCCGGCATTCGCTTGCGCCGACTCGCTTCTGGATGAGTTCTACGGCCTTTTTGGAATCGAGAGCGTCGAAAACTCAGGGACAAGTGCGTTCCCGGTCCTGGACGTGCCCGCCGGCGGACGCAACGACGCCATGGGCGGCGCCTACACCGCCGTTGCCGATATCGGCGCCTTCGCCGAGGCCAATCCGGCTGCAACCGCCGGGCGGACCGGGAGCAGCTTCGCCTTTGCGCACCAGGACTGGATCGCGGACGCGAACGTCGAAACGGTGCGCTATTCCCGGTCGGCCGACGTGGTCGGCTTCGGCGTTTCGGCCAAGTATTTCCGAGTCCCGTTTACCGCGTATGATGCGGTGGGAGGCAGAATCGGCGTCGGGCATTTCTCCGAGGGTGTCGTTGCGTTCAATCTCTCGATACGATTCATTGAAACCGCTCGCATCGCCTTTGCCGTCGGAGTTAACGCGAAGACCGTATTCAGGCACGTCGCGGCGACGATCGCGGAGGACCAGTCGGCGATGTCGTTGCCCATCGATCTCGGGCTCCTCGCAAAGCTCCGTCTTCTCGCGCTCGCGCCGCCGCGCTCGGACCCGTTCGACGATCTGAATCTGTCGATCGGCGTATCGCTGCGTAATGTGGGACAGATGAATGAGCGACTCGACGCGAGACTTCCTACTGTCTTGTCGATAGGCTTCGCCTATGCTCCCGTACCGGCGATTCTCGTCGCCGCGGATCTTAAGACGCCGGTGTCGTTCGATCCCACCCACGATCCGGCCGAACCGTTCTACGGCGCCGTGGGCCTTTCAGTTGCGGCGACTCGTTTTCTCGCTCTTCATGCGGGAGCTCGAATCCGACGAGCGGATTACCGCATGAGTCTTGGAGGTTCACTTCTCATCGGTCCGGTGGAAATCGTCGTCACCTATCTCGTGGGTCCTGCGAACGGAGTGGGCCCCGAGGGCTCGGTAAGCACGTCGATTGCGCTCCGATCCGAAGAGTAGGTAGGTGGAAAGGGCGAGGCTGGTGAACGCTCGAATCGGTCCGAT
Organism: Spirochaetota bacterium; assembly: GCA_024275515.1. Lineage (GTDB taxonomy): Bacteria > Spirochaetota > Spirochaetia > ARS1246 > ARS1246 > JAJRYZ01. Next base: position 2,515 of record JAJRYZ010000122.1, on the reverse strand, counting down.
AGTAATCGCCGCATCCCTTCTTCTTTCGCTTCTTCTCACCTGCGGAGCGGTCTTTGCCGAAGGTGTCGAGGTGATGTTCCACGACGACTTCGAAAACCTGAGCGACGGTGATACGCCCGACATGTTCGTTCCCTCGGGATCCGCGAATCCGGACTGGGATAACGCGCTACTCAACCCTCGCGGCGCCGGAATACAAATCAACAAAATCTTCTCCGGCGACGCTTACGGTAACATCGGCAATTCGTACGTACTGCAACCGAAAGACGAAGAACCGGTGCTGCTCGGTGCAAGCTTCACGCCGTCGACCGAACGCTTCGTGACGATCGAATATGACGTGCTGATCACGGGGAACGCGAACAGGAACCCCGCGGGTGAAATCTACTACGCGGACGGCTATGAGAATCTCGACGACGCCGGAGGGTCGACGAGAATCGCGATACACCTCGAGTTCAATGACGCGGAGGACTTCCCCGACGACGGTCTACCGGAGGGCAAGAACGGTTTCATCTATCGTACGGAAGGACAGGACGGCGACGTAACGACGATCCCGCCGGTCGATTCCGGATCGGAATACCTTACATCAATAGCCTGGAAGTCAAGAACATGGTATCGGGTTCAAGTGGTGGCCGATCAGGAGAGTAAGACCTTTGATCTGAGGGTAACCGACAAATCCACGGGAGAGAGTCTCGTCGAGACGGGCCTCCCCTTCAACGATCCGAACGCGGGCTACATTAGAAAGATCTGGATCGGAGAGACCAACTACTTCGCAGTCTATTTCGACAATATCTACATATATCAAAGTGCGAGTGCGGTGCCGGTGGCGGGGCCGTCGATTGTTTTCAATGAATACGACAAGGGACCGGTCAACGTCAACCCCGGTCTCGACATCGATTTTTTCGACGATGTCGACCTCGCGTCGATCGAATACCGCGTCGGAATGGTGGGAGCGTGGATTCCACTGACGACCGACGGATTGAATACCGTCAATCTGACCGGCACCGCCGACACCGCAATTACCGCGCCGCTCTTTCTCACGGACGTCGATTTCTCCTCGCTGAGCGAAGGAAGCAGTACGATTTACGTTCGTGCCGAAGACAACGACGGAAACATCTCGGAAGCCGCTGCGACGGTGACGTTGATCAAGGACACCGGGCCGCCCGATACGGCTTCGGTCTCGGTGCCGAACTCATCTTCGGTCAACGTACTCGACTCGTTGGCCGGCAGTGTGGCGGACGGCGTCGGCGGGGTCGCGGCCGACTCGGCGACGTTCACCCTGCAGCGACTGGATACGGGTCAATACTGGAACGGGAGTACGTGGCAGGCGGGACTCTTCCCGCTTCCGACCACGCATGCCGGAACGAGCGACGCCTCACCCGTTCTGTGGTCCAATTCGGGCGCTCTTCCGACCCTTGCAGGCGTGAACATGGCCGTGTCGGTCAGCGTCGACGACAACCTGGGAAACGGCGTCTACACCGGCCCGTCGTCGGTCTTCACGGTGAATCCGGGCTTCCCGGAGATTCGGATGAATGTCGACGTCGTCGGTCCCGTGCGAAACGGCGGATTCGCCGCCATGGACGTCGATTTCTCCGACGACACCGATTTGCAGTCGATCCAATACAAGATCGGAAGCGCCGGCACGTGGACCGATCTGACCTCCGACGCCGTGAGTCCGTTGGCGCTCGATGGATCGGCCGACACCTCGGTCGTCATCGACGTCTATATCTCCGCTGCGGATTTCGACGCGCTTCCCGAGGGCGAATCGACAATCTACTTCCGCGCCGTCGACGAGTTCGCCAACTCGACCGAAACATCGACGCCTTTCGGCCTGAAGAAGGACACGATCGCGCCGTCGACATCGACGTTTACGACGCCGGGATCGGACCCGTTCAGCTCGCTGCCGACGGTGGCCGGTCGAATCGGCGACGGTCCGGAAGGGTTCGGCTTTCCCGCCGACGGCGCGACATTCACGATACAGAGGGTGACCGACGGCTGGTATTGGAACGGCGCCACGGCCGACTGGCAGAGTGTTGCGACCGATCTGCCCACCACTCACCCCGCGACGAACGACGCGACGGTTGTCGACTGGGTAAAAAACACGACGATCCCCACACTTGCGGACTTGAGCACCGGAGAAACGTACACCTTCCGGCTGAAGATTACCGATCGGGCGGGAAACACCGGAATATACGCAGCCTCGTATCGGTTTGACGACGTGCCCGAAGTCGCGTCGGTCACCGCTCCGGTGGAAGGAAGCGTTTCGAGCGTCCCGTTTTCGGTCCGGGGACGTGCCGCGGATCACGAGGGCGGCGCGGGTCTCGACGCGAACTCGACGACCTTCACAATGATTCGTGTTTCCGACGGCAGATACTGGACCGGGACGACGTGGCAGGAGAGCGTCGCCGCGCTTGCGACCGTTCACTCCGCCACCACGGGTAGCAATCAGACAACCTGGACGCCGAATGTCGCGCTGCCGAGCGGGGCCGATCTCGCGGACGGCGACTATGTCTTCCAAGCC
>JAJRYZ010000121.1 GCA_024275515.1 Spirochaetota bacterium | reverse complement strand
CCGGCGCACTGCACTGTCCGCGGTCGACTGGACCCGCCGATCCCACACAAATTGCAGGTCGTCGGGCGCGTATCCACTCTCCGTTTCAACGTTTACGATCGCGCAGAGTTCAGGAATCGGAACCTGGCCGTTGTTCATGACCGTAAGCTTGAGTTCAAGGCCGAAAACTCTATGATAAACGAGCACGCGCACCTGTACGTCGGGAAACGTTCGTGATGAGAAGTCGGACTCATACCAGATCATCCCGTCGCCGGTAGGACCCCTCTATCGATTCGACGGGTGAGTGTTCGCACGAAGCGTGCCGGCGGGGCACTGAAGGGCCAATGGAATCCGGCAGTGCCTGCGCACGCCGACCTCGCGTGCAGAAATCCGAAGCAGCGAAGTCTGGTCGGTTCCGATGGCCCGAAGAGGCGCCTCCACTGCGGTGCCGATTCCGGTTTGACCGTAACCGTTCCCACAGTAGAACAGCCGCAGACGTTCTCCGGACGGGCGGCTGGATTCCTTTTCGAACGACACGGCCGGGTATTCGACCATCTGGCGTTCCCAACCTTCGCCCGTGGGGCCCATGACCGGATCGTCTCCATAGTTCGATCCCGTGCGCCGGTGCACACCGTCGTCAGATTCGGCATAGCAGATCGAATAGTAGCCCCACCGTGACCCGATTGCAGAGAGCAGCATGCGGCAGCTTCCACTCGCATTGCGCCAGACCACTGGTCCGGCGGCGCCCACATCGATATAGTCTCGGTTCGGGTTGCGAAACAGAATCGCGCCCTTTCTTCTTCACTGTATTCCGTCCGCCGATTCGGCGTAGCAGACTACTTTCTGCTGATCGAGAAAGAGATCATCGCCGAGTGTCGGGAAGCCTGTGCAGTAGAAGCGCCAATACGAGTCGCCCGAACCGTCACGAAGCTGGATCAGCGATCCCCCGGCCACGCCTCTGTGGTCAGGCGTGTTCTTCTCGCCGCACGGTGCTATGACCGGGTCGGTCGAATAGCGCTCAAAGACTAGACCGTCGTCGGAAACGGCCAATCCGATCCCTGCGAATGCGTCCAACCCATTCCCGTGTCCCCGGACATGTCGGGTGGTCTGATGAGACCCGGTTGGCGACGGCCGGTGGACCAAGGAATGCCGGAATGGGTAGACGGATGCGTCTCACTGGACGACGAGAAATCGCGATCGGAGATCGAAACGTGGCACCGTTACTGGGGGACGACGGGACCAATTTCCGTGGATTTCTTCCCCGGAGAGCCGGCGCCGGGGATTGCGTCGGAGAAACGGGTCGAGCGTGATCGGGAGATTATTGAGCATGAGACAGGAGCGCTTGACAGGCAAGTGATCGACAATGCGGTCACCTATTCAATGCCCGAGTATGCGATTTATCATGTTCGGGACCGCAAATCATGGGAGTTCTACCGCGATAGAACGACACCGGGCGAGCCATGGAGTGCTGAAAGGCTCGATGAGGTGTGTCGGCGGTTCGACGGACGCCGCCGCCCGTTGTCCGTCGGTGTGGGCGGGACATGAGGAAGCCTGCGTGGCTTGATGGGGCCGGAACGGGCCTGTACCGTGCTGTACGATGATCCAGATCTCGCGCGCGAGATAATCGAGTGGCTTGAATGGAAAACGGAAACGTACCTTTACCCCTTGATCGAACGAGTCAGACCGGAACTCGTGGGAACAGGCGAAGACTGCTGCTACAACTATGGAATGCTCATAAGCCCCGCGCATTTTGAGAGTTTCTGCGGTAACTACTATCGAAAGCGAAGCGGGGTTGGGTTGCGCACGGCCGTGCGCAACCCTCCTATTCGTCGGTGCTCAGGACGATCTCGACCACCGTGTCCATATCGTCGGGAAGTGGGCAGGTGGTTAACGGGTCGGGAGCGAAATTGATGAACAAACGGTCGGACCAGAAGCTCGTCGACCATGACTCGATCGGCTCGAGCTCGGATCCGTCGGCAAGAAGCCTGACCCGCGAGACCCGGTCGGGGGAAAGGTCGATCGCCGTCGGCCCGATGTTCTCATCGAAAATGTGAGCGTACAGATGTTCGCCGTTCCGTGTCAGATACCCCCACTCAGGTTTGGGCATGAGCGCCGGTCCACACCCATAAATGCTTGGTCCGTTTTTGTCCATCCAGGCGCCGACGGCTCTGAGAAGCCGTACCGAAGCGGCCGGGATCTCGCCCCGGGCATCGGGGCCGACATTCAAAAGCAAGTTGCCTCCTTTGCTGACGCATTCGACGAGTTTTCGTAGGATCAGTTTCGGCGTCTTCCATTCACGATCGGCGGCGCAATACCCCCAATGATTGTTCGTAGTGATGCACGCTTCCCAAGGCACGAGCGAACCGGTTTCATCGGCGATCGGTTCCGGAGGTATTATCTGCTCGGGGGAAACGAAATCGCCCGAATACTCGCTTGGATTGCCGCTGAGTAGACTGCTTTTTCTCATATCACCACTCGCCTCGAGTCGGTTGTCGACGATGATTCCGGGCTGGAGTCCGCGGACCATATCGATCAGTTCAGTTGCTCTCCATGCGTCCCCCACGAGGTTATCGTACGAGAAATCGAACCACAGGATATCCAGCTTCCCGTAATTCGAGCAGAGCTCGCGAACCTGCCCGTGCATATAGTCGAGATAGCGATCGAACTCGGGCTCGTGCCGTGCGTACTTCTCACTGTCGCGCATCGGGTGGTTCCGATCGCCGAAATGAGGATAGTCTTCGTGGTGCCAATCGATGAGTGAGTAGTAGAGCCCCGTTCTGAGCCCCTCGTCGCGGAAGGCGTCGACAAACTCGGCGACAATGTCGCGGCGCGCCGGCGAGTGGACCGTGCTGTAGTCGGTGAGCCTGCTGTCGAACAGACAAAACCCGTCGTGATGTTTCGCGGTGAGTATTGCGTATCGCATGCCGGCTTCACGCGCCAGTCGGGCCCAGCTCCGGGGGTCGAAGCGGTCCGGAACGAACTCCATGGCGTACTTTGCGTAGCGATCGGTCGGTATCCGCTCGACACTCTGTATCCATTCACCCCGGGCGGGGACGGCATATGCTCCCCAGTGAATGAACATGCCGAAACGAGCGTCCATAAACCACGTGGTCCGTTGTCGTATTTCGTGCATACGCGGATGCATTGGTGGCGTGCTCCTTTTATCGCGGCGGCTCGGCGGTCGAGGTTCGAAGTACCAACTTCGGCGGTACGGTCACGATCCGTGGCTCCGCCTCCGATTCTTCCGCAATTCGATCAAGGATAAGCTCGCTTGCGATCCGGCCGATCCCGTGCGGGTCCTGCTCGAAACTGGTGAGATTCGGCGCCACTTGAATGACATTCGGCACGTTGCCGAAACCGAGGAGCGACAAATCTCCCGGTATGTTCATCCTCAGTTTGCCGGCGGCGCGGACGACGCCGAGAGCCACGTAGTCGTTGAAAGCGAAAACGGCGGTCGGCCGGTCGCTGCGCGACAGCAGGTCCCCAACGTCTGCACATTCAACGCCGTGCCGTCCGACTGTGACGCATTCGCAGGGTTTCCCCGTCCGCCGCTGAATCTCGTCCATAAACGCTTTCCCACGGCCTCCGTCGACCTGCACATCGGGTCGCCTGTCGGTCACATAGCAGATCCGTTTATGACCGAGGGCGAGCAGATGGCGAGCCGCTTCCCTCCCGCCAAGATCGTTGTCCGTAATCACGATGTCGCGATGTACCTCTTCCACCCACTCGTCGAAGAGAACAACCGGAAGTTCGAGTTGTTCGATGTATTGAAGAAACTCTCGCCCGAGATTCTGGACGCTCATGATCAGTCCGTCCACACGGTGGTCGACGAGACGGTGGACCTGCTCGTTCTCACTGAAGCCGGGAACATCCGGCCGTGCCCAGATAAGCACCGGCACATGATCCGCGGCGATCAACGTGTCATGGATACCCCTGAGTATGCCGCCGCGGAAGCCCGGATCCTCGGTGATATCCATGAGAACACCGACGGTTTGCGATCGCCCGGTCTGCATGGTGCGCACCGCGAGGTTGGGACGATACCCGAGCTCGCCGGCGATCTGCCGGATGCGTTCTCGCGTATCGTCCGAGATCTCGCCGATACCACGAAGTACCCGGGAGACCGTAGTGTTCGAGACGCCGGCGCGACGGGCGATTTCTTTTATTCCGATGTCCTTGCGGTAACGCATGCGTCGCATTATTCCCAAAGCCGATGATGAGGTACAATACCACTTCCGGCGAAATGGCGCAAGTATATGCGCAATCGTATGCGCAAGTATTGACATGCGAACCCGACTAGGATATGATGAGATAGTTCAATTCTTCAGGAGGTAGGCATATGAAGAAAAGGATTCTCGTGTCTCTGTGCGTGTTTCTCTTTGCCGGCACGCTTGCGTTCGCCGGCGGGCAGGGGGAAAGTTCGACCTCAGGTGAGGTCCCGACGCTCACGTGGTTCCATTTAGCACCGACGAACCGTGAGCCCCACGAAGATTCGCTGTTTTTCCAGGAAATCGAGAAAGCGGTTGGAGTCAATATCGAGCTGACGACCTCGCCCACCGCCAACAGCCTCGACAAGTTGAACACAATGCTGGCGTCGAGGGAGTTGTACGATATCATGGTCATGACCCGCACGTTGTCCGAGCAGTACGGACCACAGGGCGCTTTCCATGATCTTACCACGACCTGGGAGAAGACCCCCAACCTGAAGCGCCTGTTCGCGATCGAGCGAAATCCGTGGCTCTATTCGACGAAGTCGTTGTATTTCATGCCCGGGTCGCAGGTTCCCTATCTCGAGTGGGGATGGTGCTATGACAAAGGGATCGCCGCCGAACTCGGAATCGATCCTCCGAAGACACTGGACGACTGGCTTGCCGCCTGGAGAAAGGTGAAGGCCGAGCGTCCCGATGTCGTTCCGCTGGTATCGCGAAAGGGGGAGTTGCTCCCGTTCCTGCAGATGATTTACGGAATCGGCAGCGCCGATGGAGCTCAATACACTTTCCGAGACGGCGAACTATCCAGCCCCTGGACCGACGAACGATACCGGGAAATGATTACCTTCATCAATACGCTCTACAAAGAAGAACTGCTCTGGTCCGATTTTACGACCGGCACCTATGCGGATATCCGCTCTTTCGCCGCGAACGGCAATGCTTTCTCGATCCTAGATTATCTCGGCGCTCCGTTCCAGCTTTCCGAGGGACGACTCGCGGCGGTCGACGCTCCGGTGGGTCCGTACGGCGATACCGGGCATCGGTGGATCGGGTACACTTCGTATTGGGGTGCTTCGATCTCCGGTCAAACCAAAAACCTCGACCCGGCGCTCGCCGTCTGGGACTACTACTACAGCCCCGCAGGCGCGGAGCTCGCCATTTTCGGTAAGGAAGGTGTGACGTTCGAACGTAAGGCGGACGGATCGATCGAATTTACACAGAAGGTCAAATCCGAAGCCGAGGAGGCGGGACTTTCGGTCGATCAATGGCTCGGGAAAGAATACAATGTTTTCATCTTCCATATCGGGCCGTCGTTGAATATGGGAGTCCGTGAGCAGATACTCAGGGGCTTGGCCCTCGGAGAGTCGCAGGAACGACTTCGAAGTATGTACTATATCGGCAGCAATCTCGCGCCCATCGCGCCGCCGATTTGGAGCACTCAGGAAGAGGTAAGCAGATTGTCGGAGCTAAATGCGAACCTTAATACCTTCCGCGACGAATGGATCACCAAGTTCATTGTCGGGCAGGAGCCTCTTTCGAATTGGGACGAGTACCTTGCAGGGATGAAACGTCTAGGCATCGAGGAAGTTATAGACATCGCGAACCGTGGCTACGAACGGTACCTCGAATCGGTCGGCAAATCGAAGGGCTTCATCCCTCCGACCAATATCGACACGACCGGTCTGGCGAAGTACGTCGGTCTGTAGGAATTCCGCTTCGAGAGTTCCACTCGATTTCGAACATGATTGTTCTACACCGGGTTGCGGTCGCGTGGTCGCAACCCGGTTGATCTATGTGGAGGCGTGGTGAAAGTCGCGAGCCCCAACGTAGTGCCGTCTGTGAGTCGCGAAAAACCGGGCTGGTTCCCGAAGGTGCTGTACGCCAATCGGTATCTGTTCCTGATGTTCCTGCCCGGTCTTGCGTACTTCATTATCTTCCATTACATCCCTATGTTCGGGATTTTCATCGCTTTCAAGAACTACAGCCCGTTCCTGGGAGTGTTCAAAAGTCCCTGGGTAGGCCTGGACAAGTTTCGGTCGTTTTTCGAAAGCCCGTACGCGTGGCGCGTCATACGAAACACGCTGCTTCTCAATACTTACGCGCTCGTGTTTCGGTTTCCTGCGCCGATCATGTTGGCGCTCTTGTTGAACGAGGTGCGGTCCGACGCCTATAAGCGCACGATACAGACGGTCACGTACTTTCCGTATTTCGTTTCTACGGTGATTATTGCGGGTCTGGTCATGCAGCTTCTGTCCTCTACAGGGGTGGTCAACACGGTGCTCAAGCGGTTGTTCGACACCTCGACGATCAAGTTTCTCGAGCAACCGAGGTTGTTTCGGCCAATCTATATTTCAACGACGATCTGGCAGGGAATGGGGTTCGGGGCGATCATCTATCTCGCGGCCATTGCCGGAATCGACCCGAATCTGTACGAAGCGGCCACCATCGACGGCGCCGGTCGGTGGAAACGCATGTGGTACGTCACGATTCCCGGAATACTGCCGACGACGATTATTCTTTTTCTGCTCAATCTGGGCCAATTGCTCAACGTGGGTATCGAACTGGTGTTGCTGTTGTACAATCCGCTCACCTACGAGACGGCCGACGTTATCGACACGTTTGTATATCGCCGGGGCCTGGCGGGTGTCGGCGGCCCGGTCGATATGAGTCTGGGAGCGGCGGTCGGGCTGTTCAAGTCGCTCATCGGTTTGTTGCTCATCGTGACGGCGAACAAAGTCGCCCGAACGGTCGGTGAAACAAGTCTCTGGTAGGTGCGGCATGGCGGCAAGAATCAGGCTTGACTTGGCGGACTACGTGATCATGGTGGTTCTGGGCGTTCTCGGGCTGGTGATCGTCTATCCGTTTGTGTATGTGATCTCGGTCTCTATCAGCGATCCCGACGCGGTACTCAAAGGGCAGATCCTGCTCTTCCCGAAGGGGGCCAACTTCACCGCCTATCGGCAGATCCTTCGTACTCCTTCGATCTGGGTCGCTTACAAGAATACGATCGTTTACGCGGCCCTCGGAACGGCGGTGCGCGTGGTATTGCTTCTTTTGACGGCGTATCCGCTCTCGAGAAGCAAATTCCCCGGTCGAAACGGCTTTATGATCTTTATCACTTTCACCATGCTGTTTTCCGGTGGGCTTATTCCGACGTATCTGGTGGTGCACGGCATCGGTCTCGTCGACACGATCTGGGCAATGATCATTCCGGGCGCTATCGGCGCGTATCACGTCATCATTGTGCGCACGTTTTTTCAGACGACGATACCCGAGAGTCTCACCGAATCGGCCGATCTCGACGGCGCCAACGACCTTCAGATACTTACGCGAATCGTGATGCCGCTTTCAACGCCGATCATCGCGGTGATGAGCTTGTTTATAGCCGTCGGAATTTGGAACAATTTTTTCCAGGCGATCATTTATCTTCGCCGAAACGAGCTTTATCCGTTGACCGTATTGCTCCGAGAAATCGTGATTCTATCGAGTAGTCTCGCGTTTCAGTCGATCGGGCGCGAGAGTCTCATCGCGGCGCCGCCGAAGAGCGTTCAATCGGCCACGTTGATCGTGAGCGTCATCCCGATTCTCTGCGCGTATCCGTTTGTTCAGCGATACTTCGTGAGGGGAATCATGATCGGAGCGATCAAAGGATAGGTTAAACAATGCCCACGATCTATCCGCACGAGCTCGAACCGGAATCGTATCCTGAGTATTCGCGCCGGCACGTTCAGGTTCCGACGTGGAACACTTTCGGCGGCGTTCCGCAGTTTACGATCCTTCGTTCCTTTACGCAGGAACTCGTTGCCAATCGCACGGGCAACATTCGGCTGACCGATATTCGTGAAAAGCTTGATGCGTATGTCGACCGTTTCCGGCTGGGAACCGTGGTGTGGCCGCACACCCATACGGTGTGGGCCGAGAACTTCCCGGACCTGGTGGAAGAGATCCGCCGACGTGGACTGTACCTGTTTGATATCTGGTCGTATCGACCCGGATACATGCGCAACGGAACGCTCAGCAACTGGCGTGCGCCGGCGGGTATGCCGGCCTTTCTCGTTGAGCGGCTCGGAGACCGTTTTCTGGGCTTCGACAACGGCGAGCAGGACGGGCGGTATGTGTCGCAGTACGCAGTACAGCAGTGCCCGTCAGGGGCCGATCGCCGCCGGCAGTATCTACACTTCCACCGGCATTTTCGACAACTCTGGGACAATATCGGAAATCATATCGCAACGCTGATCTCGTTGTGCTACGTGCATTATTTCCTGAAAGAGGGAAATCATCTCATAGCGGGAGCCGAAACGGCGCAGGGCCTCCCGAATTCGCAGATCTACTACGCGTTCATCCGCGGCGCGGGAAAGCAATACGGCGTTCACTGGTTCGGCAACGCTTCGGTCTGGAATCGGTGGGGATGGAAAGTCTATTTCAAATCCGACGAAGCCGAAGCGGTCAACAAGGACGGACGCGGATGCGGACCACGATGGGGCACAAGTCTGTCCCTGATGAAACGGCTTCTCTACACCCATTGGATGTACGATTGCGTGTTGCTGGGATTCGAAAACGGCTGGTTCAGGCGACCGGATCCGGAGGATGTTCTGCGCGGCGAGTTCGAGATGGGAACCGATCTGATCGGTCCTTCCGATTCTCTCTCGCCCCTGGGAGAGATCCAGGCCGCGGCCAAGCGGTTCGTTGAAACCCACGGACGGGCGGGGTCGATGCACGCACCGGTCGCCGTCCTTCTGGATTTCTTTGCAGGCTGGACGATGCCGCGGCATCTGTACGCCGACCGGGTGTACCAGGTGTGGGGCGCGCGACCGTACGACGTCGGCGACCATCTGACGCATGCGATTCTCTCTCTGCTCTACCCCGGGTATGAGGATTCCGGGTTTTACGAAGACGAGCGAGCATTTCTCTCGGATACCCCCTATGGCGATTGCGCCGACTGCGTATTGAGCGATGTTTCCGCCGCCGTGCTCGCCCGTTACTCGCTAATCATCGTCGCCGGACTGCTCACGGGGAGTCTCGAGTTGGCGGACAAGTTGCGCGCCGCCGCCCGCGACGGTGCGACGGTATTTATGACTGCCGAGAACGCGAAGATCCTCTATCCCGAGTGGAATATCGCCGATCTTTGCATGTTTTCCGACGGAACCACAGTAAGCGTCGCCGGAAATGAGATCACGGAGCGGCGGTGCTTCGAGCTCTATCGCGCTCGGCGGATTCCACGGGCGGAGGAGATTGCAGAGTGCGAAGGCGAGCCGGCGATCGTCTCGATCGAAATCGGCACGGGCCGGATGATCGTGAGTTTGAGTCCTTTCGGGCTCAATTCCGAGCCGATCGTCAAGGGTCGGTTCACGAACGAGGTCAATCGGTCGCTTCCCCGGCCGTATGATCTGCTCGACCATGTGAGAGCTATTCTCCATCAGGCGCTTATTCGCGAACGGATCTTCTCGGTCGGCGAAGGGCTCGGATACACGGTCGCGAGGAAGACCGACGGCGCCTATCATATTGCGGTGTACAATAACTCCAACGAAACGCGGACTTTTCAGATCGTGTCACACGCAGGCGAGCTTCTCGATGTCGTCGAGCTTAAGCTCGATCAGTCGGAGAAGAGCGCCGTCGGATACCGCCCCAGACCGTTTCTCGACGACGCGATGGATGCGGCGGGTGCAGATTCGATCGCCGCCGGCGACATCCGGGTTTTTCAGGCCGAAATCCGGGAAGCGTCGGTCAGATTGATGAGGAAACCCGATCCGCGTCGCCCACCGGCGAGAACCTACATGCGGATCGGCGTCGAATCGACAATCGAAGATGCAATCCTCTGCATGCCGACCTTTTTCGATTACTTTTCAGGAATCCTGGTCGACTGGCGTTTCCTCGAGTCCCGGGATCGGGCACAACTGGAGCGTGACGCCGCGTGGCTCTTTCGGCAACGGTGCGATGTCATCATCGATTTTTCATCCGGATGCAACCTCTTTCCCGACTTCGCTTTCCTCGACTCCGCCGGCATTCCGTTCTACGAGACCATGGAGCGCTTACGGACGCTGTTCGAAAAATGCCGGCTTCTCGGTTGCGCGCGAACGGTATTCTCGCTCCACCGGGGGGCAAATGCGTGGAGCGACCGGAGGCTCAGCCACGTCTTCGGTTCTGCAATCAGAGACCTTTGCGCCGTTGCATCGACCTACGGGGTCGACATTACGTTGCAGCATCATCCGCGGAAGTGGCCGTACAGCGCGGAACGAACGTTCGCCTTCGTCTCGGAGGTCGCGCGGCCCGGGCTCGAATTCGGGTTGAACGTGGGGCATGTGCGTTTGGGCGGCGAATCGGTCTCCGGTCTTGCGGACTTCGGGAGAGGCATCTGCCGTATGGTGCTTCTCTCGATGCCGCAGACGGATCGGTTCGGTCAACGGTACGATGTACACGCACCCGTTTCCGGAAGGTCGGCTTCCAACCAGGTAGACGTTTCGGACGCGCTCACCGATGAGGAGGCGTCGACGCTGCGGGAGTTCTGCACGAATCGCACCGTTGTTTTCGATGCCGATTATGCTTCGTGGGACGAGGTGTATCGCGACCTGCAGATGATAAACGCCGATGCGTGATAGCCCGAAAAAAAGTCGTGGTCATGAGCGACCAACAAAGCCGGACGAGTCGGAGCATCATCCGTACGATCTCGAAGCCGATCCGTACGAGACGATCAACTTGATCACCCACTCGAGTCTTGCAGCAGTGCGTTCGCGACTATCCACGCGGCTGCGATACGGACTCCTCACCGCCGGTGAATCGCCGGCGACGATACTCCCGAAGGAAGAGCCCAGGAGGCGAGCATGAAACACGTGTATCCCTATCCGGTACGCCCCGAAGCGTACCCCGAGTTCGAACGACGTTACGCCAGAGCCACTCTTCGCGAAGACCTCGACGGGGCCGTTCAATTCGCGACACTCAGGCGGTTTGCCGAAGAGGACAATCGACTCGTCGACATCGAAGAAAAACTCGAGTTGTACACCGAGACGATCGAGATGGGAAAAGTCATCTGGCCGTTCGTTTCCACGCTCAACGCACACAATTTCGATGAGCTGGTGGCGGCGGTCAAGCGGCGCAATCTTTTTCTTTTCGATTTTTGGGGCTACGTTCCCGGAACGAGCACGGCCGGTCAGAGCTGGGGACAGTACACCGCTCCGTATCATGCGTTCGAGATTCTTGAACGGGAGCTTGGCCCGAGGTTTCTCGGCATGGACAACGGTGAGCAGGACGGCCGGTATATCGGTGCGTACGCTCACATGCTCTATCCTGACTCGCGAGATCGAAGAAAGCAATTCCTAAATTTCTATTATTACTTCGCGCAGCTGACGGACGACATGCGACACAAGATCACCGTGCTCTGCTCGCTCAACTACGGACACTACTTCGCTTCGATGGGAGACCACATCATGATAGGCGCGGAAACCGCGCAAGCGCTCCCGAACAGCAATCTGTGGTACGCATATCTCCGCGGTGCGGGGAAACAGTACGGATTGCTCTGGTTTGGGAACGCTTCGGTGTGGAACCGGTTCGGCTGGAAGAACTATAGCGCCACCGGAGACGAGGGTACCAATTCGGAGCACGGTCCCGAGTGTGGCACGTCGTTGAGTCTGCTCAGGCGACTGATGTACACCCATTATACGTACAATTGCTCGATCCTCGGGTTCGAGTCGGGCTGGTTCTATTCCAAAGGGCTCGACGGCGACAAGGAACTCGGAGAGCGCGCAGAGGCGACGCCGATTGGTCAGGTGCAGCACGGATGCGTCGAATTCGTCCGAGAACACCCCGATCCCGGGACGTTTTACGTACCTACCGCCATCGTGCTCGACTTCTACAACGGCTGGACCTACCCCCGCCATCTGTACACCCGCTCGGTGTACAAGACCTGGGGAAACCTCCCGTATCGCGAGGCGGACCATCACATACATGCGTTATATTCATTGATCTATCCGGGCTATGAAAACGCCGGATTCTACCACGACGAGCGAGGCTTCCTGACGCCGACGCCTTTTGGCGACGCGTTCGATATCCTCTTCGATGACGCGCGGCCGGAAATACTCAGGCGCTACCATTTGGTTATCCTCGCGGGGGAACAACGCTTCGACGAGGAGATCTGCGACAAACTGCGCATTTTCGCTGAATCGGGCGGTCATCTGGTTTTGACCGCCGCGCAGCTCACCGTCGCGAGGCACGGCGAATGGACCGGCGTAACGATCCGAGGCGCCGCCGAGCGAATCGACGAAGGACGTGTCGAGTACGGCGGGGCTTCGTACAATGAACCGGCGTTCGAGCTTGTCCCGGTCGAGTTCGCCGATCGCGCGACGGCGCTCGCCGTCACCGACGACGGAAACCCGGTGATAATCCGTTCGGTCGTTGGAAGTGGTACGGTGGACGTGATTGCGACGCCGTACGGTCTCGGCGCCGATCCACTCGTACCCGTCGGCGTGGTTGCCAACGACCCCGACGAGGAAGTGGTGCAGTTCTACGGATTTCTCGGATCGGTAAAGGCGTATCTCTCGGACCTGTTGAACGCTCAACGCCTCATCGACCCGGGCAATCCGCGTGTCGAGTACGCCACGAACTACATCGACGACCGGCGGCTGCTCGTCTCGATTCTGAACAACGGAGATCGCGTCGAGCCGTTCGATATTACCGCGACTGCGGGAACGGTAGAGTCGGTCGCGGAATGGGAACTCCCGCCGTGTTCGCCCGACACGCTCGGCTACTTTCCCGCAGTGTCGCGCGATTCGCTCCTCGCAGAGATCGGAAAGAGAGACACTTGCGACGCCCGCAGTCGCATCGGACCGGGCGAGGTGAGGTTGTTCGAAGTCTCGGTCAAGGACCTTGGTATTTCGGTGGACGCGGAGATCCCGATCGTCGACCGGTCGGCAAACACGTGGCTCTCGCTCTGGGAAATCGGTGTGCTGCGGGACGAGATCCTCGTAAGGGAACGTCTCAAGCAGTATTTCGACGGAGTGAAGATCGAGGCGAAGTACCTCGTTGAACGTGATCGCGACTACCTCGAACAGGAGGGGCGATT
>JAJRYZ010000120.1 GCA_024275515.1 Spirochaetota bacterium | reverse complement strand
CCTCCTATCACGGTGTGGTTGATTTCCCAACCGTAGATCTTACATACGGCCCACGGGAAACAGATTCCGGCCGTGACCGTCGTGATCAACCCGCCCAGCAGGCTCCATCCGACGTACTGCAACAACCCTCCGTCGAAATAAGACTCTTCCGAACCGTGGCTTACAGTATCGCTCGCGGTTTCGCCGCTCATAGAACACCTCCGGTGTGTTGGTAAAATCAGTTTAGTCCGTAGAAGGTGAGAAAAACAATCTTCTGCCTCTTTCGGCCGACCGAAAGGACGTCGTCTACACCACCGCGCTAACGCCGTTACTCCGTTCGGCCCGCGCAAGCGCGCTTCTCAGTAGGAGGAACCCTGCGGCAACGGCGAGCGGAGCGTACAGCGCCAGAACCAGAAGATCGTTTCCCACGGCCCGGCCGGAGGCGCCTTGAAGCAGGATCAGTCTCATGGCGCGGAAAGCGTAGGTATGCGGAAACAGCCGGCTCAACGGTCTGACGAACGCCGGTATTATCGCGATGGGGTAGTAGAGGCCGCTCGTGAGTCGAACGGCGTAGTCAACCATCCAGCCGACCGGTTCAACACCCGTTTTTACCTCCAGCAGAAAGAAAGTAGAGGCCCCGAGCAACCCAAGGCCGAAGACGGAAGCGATGAAAAAGAAGTAGACGAGTGCGGCCGTCCCCAGATGAGCCTTCGGGTGAAGCTCGATTCCGGCCACCCCCGCGATGAGCGCGAGAGTGGCGGCTTGAATTACGAGGGCGAAGAGGAGTTGCCAGAAGAATCTCCCGAGAATGTAGGCCCAGAATCCCTTGGGAAAGATGCGGTAGGTTTCCAGGCGTTTTTCCCAGAACGCGGTCTGGATCGAAACGTAGGGAGACTTCAACGCGGAACGGGCCACCTCGTGAAAAGCCACTCCCAGCACAACATAGGCCACATAACTTCCACCATAGGCGGAGACGAATCGGTCAGCGTACCCGCTGATGAATAGCGAAATAAAGAACCATATGCCCATATTGATCATGCCCTGGAAAACCGTCATGAAAAAAGTGGCGGGATAGAACAAAAGCGCCTTGTATTCGAGCCAGACAAAAGAGCCGATGCCTTTGAGGAGGGCGGCGACGCCGCTGTTCATCAACTCGCGTTCGGAGGTCGCATCGCGCGCTCCGTGGGTATTCGCGGCCGAGTCTGTTCTTCTTGTCCTCGTCTTCATGCAGTCAATCCGCGTCCCGTGATGTCGAAGAAGACGTCTTCCAGGTTCGGTTCTCCCGAGCGAACCCCGTGTACGCGTATGCCGTTGCGTCTTGCCCACGAAAGAAGATGCTCGGTGGTCCGCTCTATCTTCGCCGTTTTGACGAGGACGCGCCCTTCGCCGACGGCGCCGTCCCAGATACTCATGTCGGCATCGAGAACGGCGGGCAGCGATCGAATCTGATCTTCCGCGCCGACGGAGAGACCCGACGCGAACAACTCGATGATTTGCTCGCGCCCGACAAGCTGCTTCAACTCCGAGGCGCTACCCTCCGCCACGATCTTTCCTTCGTCGAGAACGATGATGCGCGAGCACAGCTCTTCCGCTTCGTGCATCAGATGAGTCGTTAGAAGCACCGTCACTCCGTTCTCCTGATTGATGCGGCGGATGAAATCGC
Source organism: Spirochaetota bacterium (assembly GCA_024275515.1). GTDB lineage: Bacteria > Spirochaetota > Spirochaetia > ARS1246 > ARS1246 > JAJRYZ01. The sequence goes on along the minus strand of JAJRYZ010000120.1, from coordinate 2,111 downwards.
GGATTCGCCGCGCGCCGTCGGGATCGAGCTTTACCGTCGGCTCGTCGAGAAAAACCAGTTCGTTTTCCGCAAGAAGCGAGCGGGCGATGGCGAGCCTCTGGCGCATCCCCGCAGAAATTCCCATCGGCCAGTAGCTCTCCTTCTCCTTCAGCTGCACGAGTTCCAAAAGCGTATCGATCCGACGCCTCTGCTGCTTTCGCGGAATGCCGTAGACAGCCGCCCAGAACTCGAGGTTCTCCCTGACGGTGAGATTGTTGTCGGTTCCGATGTCGGCCGTCGGCGCTACGAGGCTTACCTTGCTTCGAATGCGCGACGGCTCGCGACACACGTCGTAGCCGAGCACGGTGCCCTCGCCACCGTCCGGACGGAGAAGACCGCAGAGCATCTTGATGAGGGTCGTCTTACCCGCGCCGTTAGGACCCAGGACGCCGAGGATTTCCCCGCTGTCGACCGCGAGACGGATTCCGTCCACCGCGCTAAAGAAGCGGGTTCTTTTTCTTGCCGCCGGCCGGTCTCGAAGCGACGATACGATCCTTTCGCGCCGAGCGCTCCCGGAGAACCGTGCGGATCTTTCCCTGACGCGAAACGTCTTGCGCATCTGTGCGACGTCTATGAGCTTTGCCACTAGTGCCACCTCGTCAGCGTACCGTTCCGTCGCGCCTTCTCGATACCGGCCCGATAGAGCCACAGCCCAAGCGGAACGAAAACGAGTATCGATAAGGCCAGAGCCGCCGCGTCCGTTTGAATCGGCGTTAATCCGGACGGCACGTCGTGCAACGGAAGATTCGGAGTCTCGAGGTCCGCGTCGGGGGAGAGAAGCCGCCTGAGCGCGTCATAGGCGTAGGTGTGAGGAAGGAATGACGCAGCGACCTGTAATGAAGGCGGAAGGACGGTCACCGGATAGTAAGTGCCGGCGACCAGCGCCGCCAGCACCTCCTGGATGAGAAATCGCACCGGCTCGTTGGTCCGTTTGAAGTCGAAGAGATAAAAGGTGCTTGCGCTGATCATTCCGATTCCGAACGCGGAGACGAGTATCAGCACAACGAACAGAAGCGACACGATCAGATTGCCCGGCGCGAACCGGGCTCCGAAAAGCGCGGTTCCGAATACGGCGATAAAGAAGACTCTCGGATAATCGTCGACGACCGATCGGGCCATGAGACCGACAAGCGGGGTGTAGATCGACATCGGACTGAGAAGATAGAGGTCCATCGTCCCGTCCCAGTAGACGCGCGAAATGCGGGCGAACGGATCGGAAAGATTGGTGGCGATCAGGTAATTGACTCCCATTCCGATGAGGATAAAGGTGATGTAATTGCTGCCGTATACGCCGAGAAGCTCGGCGTCTCCTCCTGCGACCATTTTCCCGATAATGAAAAACAGGAACGAGTTGACGAGGATATCGCCGATCCACATGAGCTGGTTCATCCGGTAGGAACGCCACATGCGGAACTCCCTCTTGCCGAACGTCCAGATGGCGAGAAGCTGCGAGACGAGACCGTCTTTCACCGTCGATACGTTCGGTCGGCCTTCGGAGGAAGCGCTTCGGCGCGGTGCGGCGTCCGCCGTCATCGAAGCCTCGCTCCGGTGAGGTCCAGGAATACATCCTCCAGGTTCGGATCGGTCTGCCCGACGAACGACACCTCTACGTTGCGCGCGACTAGACGGCGAAGAATCTCGTCGGTCTTACCGATGTCTCTCCGCAGATGAACTCGCACGGACGCGGCGCCTTCGGCCCCGCTCCGCACGGAAGAAGATACTCCGATCACGCCCGGCAGGCCGCGCAGTTCCCGTTCGAGCCGCGGCGTCCAGTTGCGAACTCGCAGGTCGGTCACGATGCGATCACCCACATGACGCTTGAGTTCTTCGATCGTTCCCACGGCTATGAGTTTGCCGCCGTGGAGAATGCCGACGCGCCGGCAAATCTCCTCCACTTCCTGGATATTGTGGGTCGTCAGGATGATCGTTTGCCCGAACTCGTCGGAGAGCTTGGTCTTGATCAAGTTTCGTATCTGTCGCGCGTTGACGGGATCGAGACCGACGGTGGGCTCGTCCAGAAAAACCACCGGCGTGTGCACGAGAAGACCTCGCGCCAGCACTAGTTTCTGTCT
>JAJRYZ010000119.1 GCA_024275515.1 Spirochaetota bacterium | reverse complement strand
TCGGCAGGGCCCAACGCTTCGTTCGGGCCGGCTTCGACAAGCGCGGCCCGGTCGATCGCGAGCGCTCGTTCCAACGCGTTCCGCTCCTCCGTATCGAGATCTTCGCCGGGTTGCCACGAGTCTTCGAGGTACAACCGGCCGACGAGCGAAAGGAGCGCGTAGCCCATTCCTCTTCCCGTCGCGTTTCGGCAACCGGCGATTCCGTCCACGGTTTTTCCGACAATCTGCGCCGCCGTGACCAACTCGAGATAGCGTTCGCTTGCGGTAAGCTCGCGAAGCACCGCGCGGTCATGGTAGTCGATGCCGAAATAATCGCGAAGGATGACGCGCGCACGTTCGGTGGAAACAACGCTGTTTCCGATAAAAGCGACGCCTCGCTTGAGGCCGTAGGCCATCATCGCGAGATCACGCAGGGCCGATTTGAAGCCTTCGAACATGACATCGATCTCGCGCGGTCCGCACCCGATATCGCCCCCCGCGACGTCTCTCATCGGACCGGTCGCGAGGAATAACTCCCGGCCGAAGTTGGCCAGCGTGTCGACCAGTTCCTCGGTCCGATACGAGCGGACGTCGAGACAGAGTCCTCCCATCGCGCCGCCGAACGGGACGTCGACCCGCGCGCACTTCCATGTGTTCATGAACGACGTTGCGGCGATCTCGCCGAAGGAGACGGTCGGGTCGATTTTTATTCCCCCGAAATAGGGACCGCGAGCCGCGTTGTGTTTTACGCGGAAACCCCGGCAGTTGCGACGGCCGTCTCGCCCGGCGGTCTCTACCCAGAACTCCTCGAACGCATCGAAAGCGATGAGTTTGGCGACGATTCGATCGTTTCGGTCGATACCGAGCAGTTTCGCCGCGTCGAAAAAGTCGGCGAACACGGTCCGGGGATAGCTTTCAGCGTCGGGCGGCGAGTCGCCGGCGACGCGTTCGGCGATGAATCTTCGCAGGCGGGCCGCCCGATCCGCGTCGTTTCGCTCCGGATCGTTCCACATGCCGAAGAACTTCGCAACCGACTTCGCTGCCCTTCGCCCGCCGCCCGCCGGTGAATCCGTAGATGCGCGCTCCCCGCCGCCCGCCGGGCGCGCGGCAAAATCCGCGCCGGCGTCGTACCTTTCAAGCGTCGACACGATGTCGGATACGTCGATTTCGGATTTCAGATAGATCGAGAGAATTCCGACCGAGTGCTCGAGCGACTCATGTTCGAAGGTGTCGAAGTACGATCGGTTCATGTTGACGTCGGCTCGTTTCAACAGCTGAAGCACCGAAGGTACGAACGACTCACCGGCGTCCCTGCACGCCACCGCGAGTCGCTGCTCGCAGCGTTCGAGCTTCTCGTTGTCGTCGTCCAGCTCCGATTCGGTATCCCGGCGCCGCACGACATGGGCGTCGCTCTTCATCGCCGCCTCGTACAGATCGAGGTGCCTGATAATACGTCTGGGGTAGGTAATCGAGTTGATCTCTTCGTTCATGTAATTCGGTGGAAGACTACTTATGAACTCTTCGGTATAGTCGTATCCGTTTTCGCTTCCATGACGTCTTACCTCATCGAGGACACCGGAGATTTCGATTCGCTCATCGTCGCTCAGCTCAAGCCGCCCGCGTCCGCGACGCTCCATCGTCACGATACGTATCCCCGACCGGGTCTTGACCGTGTCGAACGAACAGATGTCCATTCCCACGTTCTCTTCCACCAAGACCAGCATCTTGCCGGGAAAGTCACGACCGACGTTGATGAAGTAGGTAATCGTTTTCCCGCCGGCGCCCACCTGTCGCAGATAGTCGGTGCGAGCGTTGAGGAGCTGCGTGATGATAAAGATGTGGTTGCCGATTTCATCGGCGGAATTGCTGTGAAAATACCAGTTTGGAAGAAAATCCGGCGCGAAGTAGGTATCGAGTATTTTCTCGACGTCCGCGTATTGCATGCGATAGCTGTCTTCCAAAAGGCGCTGTACCGCGACCCGCTTGCGGCGCATCGCCTGTTTTCTGCGCACGTGAAACGAATCGAGATCGAACCGCCGTTCGGTCGCGTTCATGCAATCGGCCTCCGTTCCCCCGGATCGGAGCGAGTATACCACGCTCTCCGGCCCGGCCGTAACCGCTACGCCGGAGTACCCGAACGGTACGAACTCGGCGAACGGAAAAACTTTACCCACCGAGCGGCGCCTGTCCTCATAGGCGCATTTTCGCAGCCGAGCCGCCTGTGCCGCCGCGGTGAAGACCTCCTACGCGAACGGTCCCCCGCTTGCCCCGGGGAGTCCGATCGGATATCAATTGCGCATGAGAATCGACGTGCTCCACACCGCGCGTGAAGCGGAAGAGTTCGACTTTTCGGGGCGAACCGCCGTGGTGATCGACCTCCTTCGAGCGACGACGACGATCGAAGCGGCTCTTGCGGCGGGCGCTTCGGGAGTATACGCGGCGCGGACCGTCGAGGCCGCCTTCGAGCTTCGGTCGCGCTTTCCCGGCGCTCTCCTGTGCGGCGAGCGGGAAGGCTTTCGCGTCGACGGGTTCGACTTCGGTAATTCGCCGGTCGAGATAGCCGGCTTTCCGTTTTCCGGGCAACCGGTCGTGCTTACGACGACCAACGGGACGAGAACGATCGAGGCT
>JAJRYZ010000118.1 GCA_024275515.1 Spirochaetota bacterium | reverse complement strand
TTCAACATCCAGGTCTTGATATTCCACGCCAGGGCCGCGATCTTGAAATAGATCTGATTCGCCAAAAAGAATCCGGTCGGCACGTGAGAGAGCCCGAGTCCGTGTTTGAAATCCTTGATCAGATTCTCCTGATTGCCCCGCACCTTCTTTTTCCGATTCCTGCGTTTCTTCCGTTTCTTTCCCGACGACCGCTTCTCCCCCGCTAACTTCCTGCCCCGAAACGGTTTCCAGCTATGCTCGTCGACGGCAAGCACTTCCCGCATTAACCTCTGCGTCTGATCGGCGCTGGTGTAGAACTCCACGCCCCGTTCTTCACACGGCTCCACGATCGCCTTGTCGTAGGAGGCGCTATCCTGCATTTGCTCGAAGGCTCTTTGGAAGTCTTCAATTCCATCGACGATAGAGTTGTCAATGATCATCCTTTGGGCATAACGAGTTATGAGCTTCGCCGGTGAGCGGTGCAATTGATTGGTCACCAGGAGCGTAGGATCTTCATGGCCGAGATCAATTATGGCGATCCGGCGAAGCGACGCATCATAGCCGGCAAGAGACACGCGGGTGTCCAGGATGCGAGGGGTGCGATAGGTACGTGTGAGGCCCTCCAATTCGATTCGCCTCCATGCCGAAAGCGGCGCTTGATGAATCCGGTCTACCAGTTTCGCCGATCGTCTGCGTAAGGTGATGAAGCGAATGTTCATCTTGTTCAACCTATCGAGATTCGCGCAGGTAGTGAGCTTTGAATCGAACACAAGTTCTTCAGGTAGTTTTCCGATCCTGTTCTTCCAGAACTCGACGAATCTGAGGATTGCATCGGCCTGCTCGTCCTTACGCAAGTCGGCGTTGCCGTAGCAGAAAACACGTCGGTCGGCATCTTCGACCAGGAATGCGAGAATCCCCTTCTGACGGCGACTGCGCTTGCTCACGTAGTGTTTCTCCACAAGAGCCTGCTCACCGTGGAAGGGCATGGTGTGGAAATCGAGGTTGAATGATACCCCCCAATCGATACCGACCTCGCTTACCGCATCGAACCAGCTTCGCATGAGTTTCGGGTAGCAGGCCGGATCAACCCGGCAGCTATATTCAGAAAGAAACGATCGCTTCGGTATGACATTCAATCCGGCGGCAAGTGCCGAACCTTCATCCATCACGTAGCTCATCACATGGGAGTGACGCCTACGGCCGAAGAGTTTGAGAACCGAAAGCGAGCGCATTGCACAGCTCGCCGGCACCATCGCCGAGCCGGGAAAGTCACAGCCGCCGATAATCCGATCGAAATCGATCCGCACCAAAGCCGGTAAGAACAGGAACAGCCCGCCGAAGTGAGTGCGGAGTCCCCGAGGCGAAAGATCCAACCGGCGCGGATCGGCCGGCTCGGCTTTCCGAGGACCCGGGCGGGCGGGATGTTCCTCATCGCCTCGGCGTGGAAGGCGGGTGAAGCCCTCTTCTTTGAGGAGCATGGAGATCGCCGGGAGGCTGAGTCGCTTCCCCTCGGCACGAAGCGCTTCGTTGATGTCGTAGATGGAGAGATTCTGCTTACGCAGCGCGACGACTTTCTCCTTGAGATTCTCCCGCTTTGGCGCCCGATGAGGTCCCGTCCGAGGAGGCAGGAAAAACCGTCGATGTGGATTGCGCCTGAACTGCCGGCAGAGGACGCGAAAGCTGCCCGGCGAGTAGCCGAAGCGTGCCGCCGCCTCGGCCGACGGCAGGTGCTCGACGAAGTAGGCGCGCAGAGCTTCGTATGGGATGTCGGAAAGAAATTGCGAAGAGCATCATAAAAAAAGACGCCGATTATGTGCTTGCTCTCAAAGGCAACCAGGGGACGCTGCACGAAAACGTTGATCTGTTTTTTCAGGATCAAATTGAGCGAGACCTTGCCGAGGTCGATGTTGAGATTCATCAAACGGTGGACAACGATCATGGTCGGGTGGAAGTAGTGAGGGAGTACTGGTGCGTGAACTCGATCGATTGGTTAGAAGAAAAGAAAGACTGGGAAGGCCTGCAAGCAGTGGGGTGTGCCCGGCTCACCAGCACAATTGACGGGGAAACATCCTGCTATGAAGTGTATTCTTAGCACACACCCCCGTTCAGGACAGCTGAATAGCTACTATGGCACGTCATATCAGAATTGCCTGCCGCCGGTACGGAATTGAGGCGTTCCCGCAGGCTATCGCCGATCAAGCCGGCTAAACGTCAGAGAAAGGCGAAGCGAACGGAGATATCCCGCATGATCCGATAGTTGACGGGAGCGACCGAGTCTGCGGCGGGGATTACACCCTGTGATGGTGCGGCCCGAACTCTGATTCATAGAAGAACGATACGGCCCTGCCGGGAGCGACGAGCGCGTCGACGGCTGCGCGGTCCGAATCATCAAGAGTGATTTCCGATGATCCAAGGTTGTCCTCAAGCTGCTCCATCGTCCGCGGTCCGATGATAGGGCTGGTGACGCCGGGCATGTCCCGAACCCACGCAAGCGCGACCTGGGCGATCGAGGCGCCGTGCTTCTCGGCGATCGGTTCAAGACCTTCGACCACGTCGTAGACGGCTTCGGTCTTGCGCAGAAGCAACCGCTCGTTTTGCACATTCGCGAATCTTCCTTCGGACGGATCCTTGCCGCGCCGGTACTTGCCCGTAAGCAGCCCGCCGGCAAGAGGGCTCCAGGGGATGATACCGTATCCGTAGGTTCGCGCCATCGGAAGGAGCTCCCGCTCTATGCGTCTGTCGAGTATGTTGTACGGCGGTTGCTCGGTGACGAACCGGTTCAAGCCGTAGCGCTCCGCCGCCCACAGGGCCTCGACCGACTGCCACGCTGCGAAGGTGCTCGTGCCGACGTATCGAACCTTCCCCGCGCGTATCAGATCATCCAGCGCCCGAAGCGTCTCGTCTATCGGAGTTCCCGGGTCCGGGCGATGAATCTGGTACAGATCGATCCAGTCCGTCTGCAGGCGTCTGAGGCTTGCCTCGCACTGTTCGATGATATGCCTTCGACCGTTACCCTGCGCGTTGGGATCGTCGTCGTCCATGACACCGTGAACCTTGGTCGCCAGCACGACGGAGGAGCGCTTTCCGTTCCTCTTCAGAGCCTCTCCGGTCACTTCCTCGCTGCGACCCCGGCTGTATACGTTCGCCGTGTCGAGAAAGTTGATTCCCGCCTCTATTGCCTTGTCGATGATCCGATACGAATCCTCCGGCTCGGTCTTTCCACCGAACATCATGCACCCAAGGCAGAGCTCGCTCACCTTCACCCCGGTTCTGCCCAGTTGTCTGATCGTCATCACCGCTCCTCCGTTTTCCTCTTGGATGATTCTTGCGCTACGCCATTTCAGAAAATACACATTTACCGGCGAACCGGCGAGCTCTGCGGCGGCCGTGGCACGTCTTCAAGATAGACCCCGTCTCCGCGCAACGCGTTTTGGAGTTTGCGGATATCGACCGAGGAGATCGCCGCCGCGGGCCCGCCCGAGGAACTGCCCCTCTCCGCCGCGAGCGCAACTGCGGTGCCCACACCTTGCCCCATAACCATGCAGTGAGTCTGCACGCGCACCGAAGAGTGGGCCTCGTGGGTCGAAGAGGCGCAGCGCCCGACGACGGCGAGGTTCCCGAATCTGTCGTTCAGACACATGCCGAGGGGAATGTGATAGCTGCTCCCCGTCTCAAGCATGTTCGATTCGCCCCGGTCGGTATAGGTCGTATACCCCGAACCGCGAGGATCATGGATGTCGATCATCCACACCCCATGCCCGACGGCGTCGGATTGTTTCGCCGCGCCGAGCACCATGTCGGAGGTGAGCGTTGCCCGCCCCCTAATCCGGCGACTTTCGCGAACACCCATGGCAAAGCCGGTGATTTCCAACAGCGCATTCTGGTACCCGGGCATATTGCGTCGCCAATAATCGAGATACGCGACGATCTTCTCCCTCGATTCGGCAGTAAGACGGGAGAGTTCCTCTTCATCAAGAGGGTTTCCCGCGGCAGGGCACATGTTCCATAAGAGATGGTTCTTCGACAGGCGAAGAAGCGTCTCCGTATTGCCCTCGTTGAATTGAGGAAACTCGCCGTGGTCGCGCAACCTGCGCATGTCCGCCATCACCGACTCGACGGCACGATCGCCCGCCGCTTGTACACGGTTGGTGTCGATGTCCCTAAGCGCGAACATGAGGGTCATCCCCTGCACCAGTCCGTCGGAGTCGCGACCGTAGGCGAACGGTACACCCGATTTAGCCGCGACGTCGCCGTCTCCGGTGGCGTCGATGAGATAGTCGGCAAGAAACGCGCGCCGCCCGCGCTTGGTGTCGGAGACGACACCAAGCAGCACGCCCTCCTCAACGAAAGGATCACCCGCAGTCGTGTAGCAAAAAGTACGGACTCCTGCCTCATCGAGCATCCGCTGCCAGACGATGCGCATTCCTTCCGGATCGAACCAGTGCGTCTCGTGGGCGTACGGATACTTGGGGTCCTGTTCGATCCAGCCCTTCTTCTGCGCCCGGACAGCGCTCTCTTCGACCAGGCCCATGATGACCATCTTCTCACGATCGCTCCGGTGCCACCCGGTAACAAGCGCATTCGTGGCCATTCCCCCGACGCTCGGCCACCGCTCCACAAGTACTACCTTAAGCCCTCTCCGAGCGGCGCTTACCGCCGCTGCAATTCCGGCGCAACCACCGCCGCAGACGAGCAGATCGGCTTCGGCCTCAACGGGAACTCTCTGCTCCGGGATTCGTATTTCCATCCCACTCCTCTCTCTTTCACCGGAGGCAGTATACAACGAATCCGACCGGCGGCACGATCATGACTCGCACGTCCGAGCAATTGTGGCAGCCCCGCAACCTTGTAGCGGTACAGCCACGCGCTGCATATAGCGTGAGCAGAATCATGTGTCCGACAGCCGGCGTGACGGCCGGCCACGATTTCGCGGGATCAGCGTTGCGGGACGGCCACAATTCGAAATCTGGTGCGCCGGATTTCGAATGTGCGCACACGGCAATCGAAAACCCGCCGCTTTCGGGACGATTCGGCGGTTCTTCCGACTGAACGTCGGAAAACGGTGCGGCGTCCGATGTTCCCGGTGTCACATTTCGAATTGCCTGCACGTCATCGACGTAACCGCGTGAGGACAGTCGGCAATCCGCGCGAACCTCCGTTCGAGTAGCTTCGTAAGGAGCAGAACAGGCATAAGCGATGATGTCCGCCGAAGCACCCCGTCCTGTGCCAAAACTCAGCCGGACTTTGCATTTATCGCCGATAAACCCCGAGAGTCAGAAGCGCATACAAAGAGCATAATCCGGCCAGATATCTAAAGGAAACTGTATGCCGCGAATCATATCCTTCTCTTCCTCGAAAAAGAGAGGGAATCCTGCCCCCAGGTGGAGATCCATTCCGAGTGTATCGCTGAAGGTGCGACCGAAACCGACCGCGTTCGCCGAATTTGAATGTGCATGCCGAGCGCACGGATGAGATCACAGCCCCCTGAACGGGCTTTCTGCGATTCTTTTGCACTTGCGGACCCTCTTGTTTCAGCTGAATTGCCGAATTTCGCGCTGTTTCGCGTTGACAGCCTAGATAGGGCTTCCTATCATTCAATCGAGATGGACACAGACCTCCGTCGCATTGTGGAGCAGACGCAGCGGTCGAATCGAATCTACGAAGCGCGCCTGAAGCAACTCGTTTCCAACGCGCGAGACCGGATTCCGGCGATTGTTGATGAGATCAGGCGAATCGATCCGGAATTGTCTACCGTCATACTCTTCGGTTCTTTCGCAAGGGACAGTGTGAGAAGTCAGGACTTCGACATAGATCTCGCGATTTCTTCGTCGAGAATTTTCCAGATTGCGGCGTGGAGCGAGGACCAGGACCTTCCTTTAGATATTGTCGATCTTGATTCGCTCTCGGCCGAATTCCGCAGCGTCGTAGAAAAAGAGGGCGTGGTGCTCTATGCGAAGACGCTCTAGGGAGAGTTTTCAGACACTCATCGGTGTGCTAGATCGGGAGATGGAGCGGTTGGGTGTCGTGGAGAGACAGAACGCCGCCGCGTCGAAGCGTCTGGACGACAATGCCACATGGATGGAATCCGTTGTTGTGGCCTATACGCTGCATAATGCGTACTCGCTTATGGAGAATTACTTCCTACGGGTGGCGAAGTTCTTTGAGAATGAAATCGGCGATGCATCCTGGCACAAAGATCTCTTGCAGCGGATGACTGTAAGAATCGAAGGGACGCGGCCGGCTCTTCTGACTCCTGAGGAGGCGGAAGCGATCGACGAGCTGCGAGGCTTTCGCCATCTATACAGAAACCTCTATGAAAGGCAAATACAGCCGGAAAAGGTTGCCGCTCTTCAAGCGAGATTTCCCGCGATTCTTTTCTCTTTCCGGGAAGCACATTCAAGATTCATTCGAATGCTCAAAGAAATAGCCGGCGCCCTGGAGGAGTGAGTGATTCGACGATGACTATGAAAGACAACAAGCACGCAAACGAGGAGACGACTCGACGGCCCCGGAAGGCCACGCAAACGGGCGGAGGGCCGGTCGCCTTCTGCGTTTCACCAAAAGGCGACGCTTGCGCCGGCCGGGCACGCGGTCAAAAACTGCTCCGTTGCGCGGCCGCGCTTTTGACGAGCACGGCTTCATGTAAGAACAGGCGCTCTTTCGCGGACAAATCGGGAAAGTTGCGATAGATTGCATATCTAGAAGGCAGGCCACCATTGAGAGATTCCCGCGATCCCGACCCCATCCATGTGGATACAGCTGAATCGGACGACGAATCGGTCAGCGCTTCATCCGAACCGACGAGCGACGCAGACGACCGCTCGATGCTCGAACGATGGACCGAGTGGGCCGGCGTCATCGACCGGTAGCTCGTCGATAGAAATCGACGTGCGATCCTCCGTAACGGCGACGGTCGGTGCGACGCAACGTCCGTATTTGCTCCGGCAACGACTCCCCCGGGTGATGAATCAGCAGGATGCCGGTTTCGCCGAGGCAACCGGCCGATTCAACGCGAGCCAAAAGCTCTCCTTTGTCCCGGTAATCGAACGGTGGGTCGAGATACACGACATCGAACCGATCTTGGTTCCGGCGAAGAAACTCCTCGACCGATGAAATTATCGGCCGCCCGGCGCCGCCGGTTATCTCCAGATTCTCCGAGAGGACTTGTTTTTTCCCGCGATCGCCTTCGACCGCAACCGCTTTCGCGGCGCCTCGCGAACATGCCTCGACGGCCATGATCCCCGATCCGGCGAAAAGGTCGAGGAACGAAGCGTCGGTGAGATCTCCGAGAATGGAAAAAAGCGATTCGCGCATCCGGTCCATCGTCGGTCTGATCTTCCCCGGAGGTACACGCACCCGTCGTCCGCGGTATGCGCCGCCGGTTACTCGAAGCGTTCTTTTCATCCCGCTGCCGTGGTTTCGCCCGAGTAGGGAGGACGGCGGGAGAGCACCTCTCGCACCGGCAGGTTGTCGGGTTTGAGCAACCCCGGATCGTCGGCGATCAGCGTTGCCACGTCGGCGCGGCTCTCTTTGAGCAGATCGAAGTCGTCCACGATGTCGGCGAAACGAAGCTCGAGCTCGCCGGTTTGGTGCGTCCCCGTGAGTTCTCCGGGGCCGCGCATTTTGAGATCCTCCTCGGCGATAACGAATCCGTCGTTGGTTTCCATCATCACCTTGAGTCGTCGTTTGGCGAGGTCGGTAATCTGCGAATCGAAGATGAGAAACGCGTACGATTGCGCTTCCGCCCGGCCGACGCGACCGCGAAGTTGATGCAAGGCGGCCAGCCCGAATCGTTCCGCATGCTCGATTACCATGCACGTCGCGTTCGGAACGTCGACGCCCACTTCGACCACGCTTGTCGCGACGAGCACATCGACG
>JAJRYZ010000117.1 GCA_024275515.1 Spirochaetota bacterium | reverse complement strand
CCGAAATTTCGCAAAAAAATGAGGCGCCGCTTGAGCGCCTCGCTAATAACTTGTTACACTGCAAACACTTTTCGTATGAGCCGCACAGGAATCGAACCTGTGACCCACAGCTTAAAAGGCTGTTGCTCTACCAACTGAGCTAGCGGCCCAGGCCCGCCGACTGTAAACCATGTTTGTGGCCGTGTCAACTCAGACGACCCGAGGCGCACGGCTTTGCTACAACCGAAACTCCAGACCGATCATTGCATTGTAGACCGACCGGCCGCCCGGCTCGGACGAGAGCTCGCTTCCGAACATCGCTATGTGCAGACGAAATATCGATAGATCAATCCCCATTCCCGCGGCAAAAAGCCCCTGGCTAAACCCGCCACGAATACTGAGAATCTGAAGCAGGGTTATTTCCAGCCCGATGCCCACGTGGAGAACCGGATTGACGGCCGTTGCCGGATGTGTCAGAAAGTCCAGAATGTCTAGATAGTCCACGAGCAGCAGGACGTCGTTAACATATCGCTCGAGTCGTCCGAGACGAGGCGAAAAGAGCATACCTGCGCTCAGGTCGATCGGAAGTTGCCCGTAGGTCTGCGTTGGAGTCTCCGTACTGTTGATGAACCCGTCGAGGGTGGCGAACTCCTGAATGAGCGTCGGAGTAAACAAATCCTTCCCGACCACCCCAAAAGCGAACACGTCGGCATACGAATAACGCACGCCGACATCGAGCCCGATACCCGACACGAAACGAAAAGGTTCGCCGGTGACCGTGTCGAGACTGATGTTGGAAAACAGATCGGGGAGCTGCAGCAGGTTTCTTTCCAGCTCGACTTCCCCCCGCAAAGCACCTTTCAACAGAATACCCACGTCAAGCGCATGCTTGCCCATGGCGATGGGAAGTCTCAGCGCGTATCCACCGGCCAGCATGACTTGCTCGCCGATTACCGCCCGAATGCTCAACGGGCCGCTACTTTCGACGGTAACGTCGGTGGTATTGAAAAATCCGAATCCAAGCCCTTTCCCGACGTAGCCGAAATAGACCGGCCCGGCAACATCGGCGGCCGCATAGATGCTCGTAATGAGATTGAGGACGGTGTCGGTGCCGAGTAGCGCCGTAAGATCGGACTCGCTAAATGATTGAATCACGATGTTCGCGATATCGAAAATAGGGCCACTCGCACCCACGGTGATTTCGGCTATGCTCAGCTGCACGGGTGCATCGACGAAACCGGCGGGATTGTGAAACAGCGAAGACATGTCTTCGGTGTAAGCGGTATGCACGCCACCGACTGCGGAGGTCCGGGCGGACGGCACTCCGATAGAGAGGTCCTGTGCGAAAAGGGTCGACACGGACATGCTCAAGACAAACGCGAATCCGGCGGCCGCATTTCTCACATGCATCTGCACAATCCTCCGATGTCCGGTCATGCGGTGCTACAGCGAAAACAGGTCGCTCAGATCGTCGATACCGCCGGCGGAAAGAAACGACATCGCGTCCTGATAGTCTTCGTATCCGGGATCGCCGGAGCTTGGCGGCGTCTCGATGATATCGAACCCGTTGGCCTGTTCCGCGACGCTCGCAAGCAATGCGGCGCCGGCGATAAGGTATTGCGTATCCGATATCTGAGCATTTTCATCGTTCGACGCCGACTGCACGTAGGAAGCGCCCTGTTCGATTAAATCGACGTCGAGGGAATTGAACAACTGCTCGAGGTCTTCCGGCGCCGCATCGGCTATGATAGTGGGATCCGACACAATACCGGTAAATACCTCCGTGACCCCGGACCCCGCGAAAGCCAGCTCGGCGGCGAGCAGATTATTTTCGGCGGTATCGCCTCCGGCGGCGATAATCGTCACGACCTCGTCGTAGGCGTCGAGTATTTCTTCGGTCGACCCGGAAACGAGTATTTCCTCGGCGCGCTCCAGCTTACGTTCGTCGGGCAGACTTGCCATGTCGCGCTCGAGAAACGCGACGGGCGAATAGGTAAAGACTGCCTCGCACGATGTGAGAACAAGGAGGCCGCAAAGAGCGACCCCCACAGACGCAATGCGGTTCATCCTTACCTACTCTACCCGCTTTAGAACCTAAAAGCAACTTCCGCGGTAACACCCTGGCTTTGTCGCGCCCCGGCAAAACTGCCCATTTCGCGGGCGAAATACGCCATATGAGCTTCGAGAAAAAGCACCTTTACGCCGAATCCCATCGTCGTGTATCCCTGGTTCAACCCCAGTCGAAGCCGAAACATCCGAATGACACGCAGCTCGGCGCCGAGGTGCAGGTTCGACCAGAACGACTGCTCATCTTCGAGACCGATCGTAGCGACGTATTCGGCGTGAACGTATGGATCGAGGAGAAACGAGAACCCCCCAAGGTCGGGATGATACATTACGCCCGTGTGAATACTCATCGGAATGACGAACTCGTAGTCTTCTTCGGAGATCGGCTCGCCGGCGGGAAGAGAGCCTGCCTCAAATGCCGCCAACGTGTCGGCGAGCGACAGCGCACCGAACTGAAACCTTGTTCCGCCCAGATCGCGAATCACAAGCGAGGCGGTAAAGGGACCGTACTCGGCGTTGACGCCGAGATCGATTCCCATGGCCATTCCGGCAAGAACTTCGGCGCCTACCGCCGATACGTCGCCGCCGGCCATCAAGCCTACGAAATCGGATATTCCCATGTCGTACGCCCTGATTCGGTACATCGGACGAACCGCGACGCCGGGAGTAAGCGTGACGGGCCCGAGATGCAGCGGCACGCTGATCCCGGCGATGAGCGCGGCGGTGATCCCGAGGTCCACCTGAACGCCGAGCGTATTCGGCCCGTAGGCGAAGGTGTCGTTCATCACGATAAATCCGACCCCGAAACCATTTCCCACGTAACCGAGCCCGATCTGGAAGCCGACGCCCGTGCCGCTTCCGGTAAGCAAATCATTCAACGCGTCGATTCCGGCGGCCGGGTCGTCAACCACGGTTTCCATCGCCGCAACGGTCTCCGCGCTGGGGAAAAAGTACAACCACGGGTTCGCCGCGAGCAAAGTAAGCGATGATTTCCCGGCGGAGAAACCGGCCGGATTGGTGAAGAGCGAGTTGAACGCCTTCGCGTTGGCAAGGTACGACCCGCCCT
>JAJRYZ010000116.1 GCA_024275515.1 Spirochaetota bacterium | reverse complement strand
GGCCTTTCGGATAGAATATCGGAACGCTGATATTGGATCTTCGGCTACTTTTCCTTTAAGTGACGGTCATTTATTTTTCCAGAAATCCTTCTATTTCGGTCACTTTACGTTCCGGCTACCATGAACAAACGAAACTGAAGCCGGTGCTGCTGGAACTTGTGAGTACCACAGATATCGAGAATCTGTCGGCCGGAGTGTCTCGGGAGGAGATACGCCGTGATACGGTGATACGCCTCTTTCATCAGGCGAAAGCGCAGGGTGGGGTGCTTACGCAAACAGACGTGGCCACTATGACAGGGGTCGAGCCGACAAAGATACATCACTACATAAAAGACTACCAGAGAGAAACCAGCCGGGTGGTACCGCACAGAGGAACGATTCACGATATGGGACCGACGCTGACTCATAAAGCAGCGATATGCCGCCGAGTGATTCTGGAAGGCCGATCTATTGAGGATACCGCACGAGAAACACATCATTCGGTTCAGGCGGTTACGCGATATGTGCAAGACTTCCGCAGAGTGTATGCCTGCTTGAAAAACGGCCTGTCGACCGAACAAATCTCTTTCGCTACCCAAATGCCGCAGCGCCTGGTTCAGCAGTATGAGTATCTGATCCAGGAGAACAATGCCCCTCGACCGGATGTTGGAGGGGGTGTAGAATGACCGCGAATCCCGTCTACCAACCGGGCATCGACCCTACCGGGCATATGTCCTTATTTCGAAATGTGACGCTGTGAGCATCGCTCGATGACCCGTTTTCTGACGTTTCGGCGGAAGAATCGCCGAATCGCCACGAAAACGGCGTCCTTTCGGTTGCTATGGGCGGCAATTCGAAATCTGGCGCGCCAGATTTCGAATTGCTCAGTCGGAAGAGGAAGGGTTGACAAGCCGAGCGAACGGCGGTAGGTTTCTCTGCATGACAAATACCATAGGGGGGGACGGTATAAGCGTGATTCGCAACTCTTCTTTCCGGCGTTTTTTTGGCCGGTATGTCGCTATTCTGCAAGAGTCGGTGGCGGGCGTTTTCGGTCGGGGCGGTGCCATACGATGATTCCTTATCGAGTATTTCCCATGTTTCGACTCGGCCCGATACGGTTCAATCTCTACGGCGTCATGTTTGCTCTCGGTGTTCTTGCGGCGACTTTTTTGGCCGTGAGGGAGGCCGCGAAGAAGGGAATCGCAAAGGACGTCATATACGATTTGACTTTTGTGACTCTCATAGGAGCCATCGTCGGAGCAAGGGCCTTCTATGTGCTCTTCTATTGGCCGGACGGCGTGCCGCTTACCATTCTGGGCGCGCTCAAGATATGGGAAGGAGGCGTTGCGTTCATCGGCGGCTTTATCGGCGGTTTGATTGCCGGATATCTATTCGTGAGAAAACGCGGGCTTCGATTCTGGATGCTGACCGACGTCTTCACGGTGCCGTTGATCGTCGGTCACATCATCGGCCGTATCGGCGACTACCTCACCGGGGGGCATCCCGGAAAACCGACGAGCCTCCCGTGGGCCATTTATCTGGACGGTGCGCCCAGGCATCCCGTGGTCCTGTACGAAATACTCGGACTTATGATCATCGGAATCGTGATCGTGGCGCTCAAGAAGATAAGGCGATTCGACGGGCTGCTCTTTCTCGCTTACGTTCAGATGTATGCCGTGCAGAGGATCGTTCTTGATTTTTTTCGCCTCGACTCTACCGATCCGCGATTTCTGGGACTCACTCCAACTCAATACGCGGTCATAGTCTCATTCACCTTGGCGGCGGTTCTCCTCATCGGAAAGGGTCGCCGGTTCAGACGAGAGACGATCAGTTAAGTCCGACGCGCCAATCCGAGCAACCTCGAATCCGTCAATCCGAATTCGAAATTATCTTGCGCGGCCGATCGACGCAGTGATGCGCGAGCGTTCATCCGTACTTTCGAAACTTTTACGGAAGGTGTTTACATCGACGCAAGCATGAAGTATACTTACACCATACCCCGGTAGGGTACAGATCTGCCGGGAAGGAGGATGGATGAAAAGCATAACGATCGGAGTCGAGGGAATGACGTGCGACAGTTGCTTGAAGCACGTGCGCGACGCGCTGCTCGGAGTCGACGGCGTAGTCGACGTCGAGGTCCGTTTGGAAGACGGCAGTGCGGTGGTGAGGTTCGACGGATCGGCCGTGCAGCGGGCGGATCTGTTTCAGGCGGTGGAAGCGGCAGGATATCGAGCCGGTCCGACGAATGGGTCGGCCGCCGAGACGGTCGGCGAGAGCGGGTCGGTGTCAATCGCGACCGAAGCTTCTTCGCCGGTCCAGTTTGAGAAGGTGATGCTGCGCCTTGAGGGCATGACCTGCGCTTCCTGCGCTCAAACCATCGAGAAGGCGCTCCACAAAGCACAGGGGGTGAAGGAAGCTGCGGTCAACTTCGCCGCTGAGCAGGCACAGGTAACGTATGATCCGTCTCTGACGAACCGCGACGATCTTGCGAGGGCGGTGGAGTCTACGGGGTACGGCGTAAAAAGCGACGAAGAGTCGGCAATGCTGAAGCTGGGGGGCATGACGTGCGCGTCGTGCGCGCAAACGATAGAGAAGGCGTTGGCAAAGCTCCCCGGTGTGAGTTCCGCCGCAGTCAACTTGGCTACCGAGCAGGCGACCGTCCGCTACGACCCCTCGCTCACGGGCATCGGTCAGTTCCGCTTGGCGGTGGAAGGCGTGGGTTATGAGGTCCTCGAAGACAGCGGCGAGGCGGAACAGGTCGACGAAGACGAGCAGCGAATGGCAAAGGCGAGGGGGCGCATGTTTTTCGCCTGGGCGTTCACCGTT
>JAJRYZ010000115.1 GCA_024275515.1 Spirochaetota bacterium | reverse complement strand
TGCAAGGCCCGCCGGCGCTCGGTCAAATCCAGCATTCGGCGCGATAGCTCGAGATTGACAATCACCAGAGGCGCACCTGTGCGATCCTGTATATCCAAGAGCGCAGTGGTCTTTCCCGCGCCAGCCGGTGCGATGACCAGTCTCAGCCGGTGATAAAGCTCGGCGTCCTGCTTGACCATTCGCATGATCTGATCCGCAAGAGGTTCGGCCATCACTTATGTCCTCGGGATTTTGACTCGGCCGGTCGTGTATCATCCAACCATCGATCGATGGCCTCTTTCCGGAAGCGCCAATGTCGCCCCACTTTCTGAGAAGGTATGTGACCTTCTCTGACGAGTTTATACGCAGTCGACTTGGAGATACGGAGATAGGTCGCAAGTTCATCGATAGTCAAAACCTCTCTCGATAGGTGGTTCACTTTTCATATCTCCTTTCTAAAGTGACACGGGGAAGCACAGTCCTTTTGCTCATTATTGTACGTTTGATGGTATCTACTTGCAAGCATCGCATTAGATTGTGGACAAATTGGAATATAAGCACCGAGAAACCCGGAGCGGGAAGAATCCGAGTATCTTTCCGTTTCGTCCGGCGCATATCTCTACGGAGTGTGTGACATCACTCTCACCTCGCCTGGAGCTTATCAGGCGCGGTTTGGATGAGGAACTGGTGATACCGCGCGAGAAAAGTGGTCCACGGGAAAAGCAGGATTCGAGAGACTCACCAACATGACAGGCTGCTCAAGAAGGGTGGCGTCAAACGGTTTGGACATGCGGAAACACCGCAGGAAGAGAAACGAGCTTTCAGACAGAATCAGAGAGCGCGTCCTTGCGCGCTCTCCGTCGTCGTGACAAGTACAGGGATGTACGAAGACAGGTGTCACGTGTGCCTGGCATGACCTACAGGCTGAAATCCTGGTGTGAAGACACCAGAGGACAACTAAACACTGCTCACCGTTCTGGACGGAAGAGCAACGTCAACAAGGCAACTGCGTCGGCAGTAATGCCGCGTGGGGAGGATGCATGAGACAGAACCTGCGTACGTAGCGAACAGCGAACCGGCTATATGGCGGAGGAGCGTGGAACGAGCAGACGTGAGCGAGCGAGTTCCGATATCCAGACCAAAGCCAGGGAGGGCGTCACGAGACAAGCCTCTGCGCAGCCGGACGGGATGTGGGGAGGCAGTAGGTCTTACTGAAGGGTTGCTCTCTGATCTGACGTCGATGCTGCTATCGGCGTTATAAAACCGTACCGACGAGGAGAACCCGAAGCGGTATGGGAGAAGAGGGTGGCAGATTCGCAAGTAGTACTGAGGACCCGGGGCCTACAGAAGCATTGGTAACAGTGTGGAGGAGAAAACCCTGGCGATCGGGAAACAGGAGGAATTGGTGAACGGAGCATATAGCGGAGAACCCATCATTTATGGTGGTCAACACACAACCGAGCCTCGTCCCCATACCGAAGGTAAGCCCGGGTATGGGAGCACTCGTCGCTTCGGTACGGAAAGTTGCGGACGAAAGGCGGTTGCAACACCACCTGAGGATCGATTTAGCGTTGAAAGGAAAAGAAGTCAGGAAACCAGACAGGGGCGGGCGAAATCCTCGACGAGAATGCCGGATGAGCCGTTGCTTATCAGGGTTAGGAGCGTGCCCGACTTCAAGGAAACCACTTTCAGCCCGGTAACCGAAGGCGGAAGGAAACGTTGCGGAGAAGCAAATGAGCAAATATGAGAATGTGTTGTCGATGAGTCTACGAACCGAGACGACTGATCGAGGCATGGCAGCAAGTTCGAAGAAATGCCGGAGCAGCGGGGATAGATCAGATGAGCGTGAAGGAGTTCGAGGAGCGCAAGGCCGAGCTGACGCCGATTATCAGGAATAACCTCATAGACATGGCGTATCGGTTCAAACCGGCGCTACGGGTAGAAATACCGAAGCCCGGTGTTTCCTGCCGGCTTGAATTTCCGAATATGTAAAAACCAGCCAGATTAGATTACGCTTCATCAGCCGGGATCGCTTCCGAAACAGAAAAAGATAAGGAAAAAAGGAGGAGGACACCGCCCGCATAACCAGGTGATATCCCCCTCCTCGGATAAAACATCCGCTTCAACATTACACCGGAAACCTACGATTGGGAAACGCTCGTTGAACAATCCCCCTGTGTCAGCATGGATGTCGCGTGTAAGAGGCGAAGCCGGACCCCGGGGGGTCCCCCCCGGGGTGGAGATTTTGGGGGTAAGAGAGTTATGAAGATGGGAAGCAAGTACCCGGCAGCAATTCCTATCCGGACATATGTCCTTATTTCGAAATGTGACCCTGGGAACGCCGGACGCTGCGCCGTTTCTGACGTTTAGCCGGAGGAACCGCCGAATCGCCACGAAAACGGCGTCCTTTCGGTTGCTGCAGGCGGCAATTCGAAATCTGGCGCGCCAGATTTCGAATTGCTCAGTACCCGGAGGGTTTCAAGGAAAGCATGGTGCAAAAGATGACCGGTCCGGATGCCAAGAGCGCGACGGCGATGGGAGAAGAAGTGGGGGTGTCGCAGGCGACACTATCCCGTTGGCTCAAAAGTTATGGTAGGTTCGGCTCAACGGGAGGCGGCATGAACTCAAAGGAAAACTCAGAATCGTCGATTGACCGCATTGGCGGGCGCATCTGAATGGAGCGTCTTTGCCTTCGATTCAACCCAAATCCGCATACGGACGGTACCGATCGGTGTTTCAGAACCCGTGCGGAGTGTCGGGTATTCGCGCCTCGGACCGGATGCCACAGTCGAACCAGATGAGACAGTGGCATCCACGCATTCGTCCGTCCGCGATGTCGTACGTACCTTAAAAGGCCGCAAGGAAGCCGGAGAGTCTTTCCGGAAGTTCTTCGCAGAGTCGATTGACCGGTCGGCAGTCCTCGTTTTGCGGCTGAAACATGTGTCTGCTTCAGCATTCTCTCAAGATATCGCCTATTAGCATCGGCGAATTGCCCGTACCGCTCTCCGGCGACAGGCGAGGGCCGGCCGGGGGGCCATCTCTGGGTCTCTGATGAGGAATCAAGAGATTCCTGAGTCGATATCGACATCTTAGCACTTCACAACGAACGTTTCCCCGACACAAGCATCAGCTCGGAACATGGGGTTGCCGGGTGCAGCTCGGCGTACGGTGATATAGTCGAGGTGGAACCGAACGTTGTGCTCCTGGTGTATGATTTTCTTCCCAGCGGGTGGAGCGCCGTGCCAATCGACGGCACCGAGAAGTTTATCGTCGGGGACCCCGGCCAGTTCACAATTGAAACAATGGCGTCCACCCAGGGGATGGAGCGCACCCTCATCGACATCATAGAGAGACCCGAGGTTGTGCGTCGAATCACCGAGCGGCAGATCGAGCGTTCGAGCCACATCGCGATCGCAATGATCCACGTCGGGGCCGACGGCCTCTACGTCGGGGAGACGTTCGGCCAGTTCATGTCGGCGGAACAGTTTACCGATCTCTGTCTGCCGTATTTTCAGGAGTTCTGCGAAATGGTCAGCCCTCACGGCCCGGTCATCTATCTGCACATGTGCGGCGGCGTGAACCATCTGCTCGATCTTATTCCTGAGACCGGAGTCGACGCATTTGAGCCCCTCGATGTCGTCGGCGGCACGAGCATTCCGCTGGTCGCCGCAAAACTGCAGGGAAAGGTGGCGCTGATGGTAGGAGTGAGTACCCTCACATTGAGTCGCGGTACCGTCGATGAGGTGCGGGAGGAGTGCTGGAGATGCATCCGGGAGATCGGCCGAAACGGCGGATACGTCCTCGCGGCCTGCGATATGCTGCCGACCGAAACGCACCCGAAGAAGATCGAGGCCATGGTGGAGACCGCGGGTGAAGGGTACCGAACCTATTGATTCGGATTCTCCCCTCGAGATCTCTTCGTGTGCCACTCCGGCCTACGCCGCATTCGATTTCAAGACGGCCGTCGAACGTGTCCACGCCTGCGGGTTTGACGGGGTAGAGATCACCGAGCTCGGCGCATACTGTCGTCATCTCCCGTATCTCAGGTCGTCTCCTGACGAGGTCGCGCGGCTACTCGCCGAGACGGAGATGTCGGTGACCGAAATGTACGTCTCCACCGCCGACATGCGGGACGGCATGCTGACCCGCTATTCGATGGGAGATCCACTGCACAGAGATCGAATCATCGCCTACTCCTAAATCCAGTGTGATGGACAGGCACGATTCTGCGGGATTAGCGTTGCGGGACGGCCTCAATTCCATAAACAGAGCGCAAGTATCGCGAAATTGTCGCGCCCGGTCGATCGTGCCGCCTGCGGTGTGGTGCACTCGGCGCGTGGCTGGTACTATGAACCGAATGTGTGAAGGAGGCGACCATGCGGTTCGACGGGCTCTGCCCGGTCAACATTGCGGAGGCGATGATCGATCATTTCTTCGATCCTCTGCTTTCATCACTCGATCTGTACAGGCAGGAAGATCTCGGTGGAAGCGGTGCGCGGGCTACTCAGTACTGGTGCGGTGTGAAGGTAGCGCTGCCGGCGGGCGCCGACGGGCCGCAGATCCGTCTGACGCGCGAGTGCGATTTCGACGCGGGGCGCTTTGATCGATTCCTCATGCGCGCCTCGCTTCCCAAGTCGATCGCGCTTAGCGCGTGGGTCACCGTCGACGGCAAACGGATCCAGGTGCTCGACTCGGAGGCCGGAATCGATGATTTCCGCGAATACGAGGGGCAGTTCGGCGGGGGCAGATTGCGGCGCATCGAGCTGGAAATCGCGCGGTCGGATGCGACGGTTTCGGTGGCCAACTTCGAGTGGACGATGGTTGCGTCGAGTGCACTCAGAGGTCACCTCGTGTTCGATTGGCCTCGGTACGACGCGGCGTGGAACGGATACCTTCTCGATAAGGCCGACATATCAGCGGAGGCGATACGCCCCGATATCGGTATTTTATTCGATGCGGAGGAACTCGACGCGCTTCGGCGTCGGGTCGAGTCGCCCACGTACCGGGCCGTTTACGCGGAGCTTCGCGAAATGGCCGAGAAGCATCGGAACGACGAACCCGAACGCTGGATCGGGCGGGTCAATCAACCGCTCATGTCCCGCTACGCCCGCGACGCGCACTACGGCGGGCCGGGGAATGCGGCCACTTTCGCCGAGGCCGCGAGGGTGCTCGCTTTCGTCGGGCTGATCGAACGCGACGGTGAGCTCTTGCGGACATCGGCGCGTATCGCGCTTTCCCATGCCTTGAGCGGTCATTGGCGCGGGTGGCTCGACGACCACCCGATGAGCACGTGGGAGCATCGGGTATTTCAGCAATACCGCACCGCCGTCGCGTGTGCTTTCGCGCTCGACTGGGCCGGATGTGCGCTTACCGACTACGGCAAACACGTCCTCACCTGCGCGATCGCAGAGAAAGGTCTTGCCGAGATTCAGGTCTCGTTCATGCGGCACGACTATCTGCGCGGCAACAATCAGGGTTTCTTCTTCGCGTGGGGGTGGATCGTATCGGTTCTCGCGATAGAGAAGCGATGGCCGCACGCGATAGAGTGGCTCGAACATCCGAGGCGGATTCTCATCGAAACGCTTGAACGCTACGTCCTCCCGGACGGCGGCGCCGACGAGGGAATCGGTTATCTTACCGGCTCACTCACCCAGTGTCTCGAAGCAGTTTTCCTTTACAGTAGAAGAACAGGAACCGACCCG
>JAJRYZ010000114.1 GCA_024275515.1 Spirochaetota bacterium | reverse complement strand
CGCTCTCTGTCGATAAGTCGATCGAGCGCCACCACGTCGGGCGGAACGTCGGCGTCGGAAGTCGGCTCCGCGTCAATCGTCCGGGCGAATACCCATCGATTGACCACCATAAACACGAACAACCCGCCGAACACGACCACGGCAAACGGCAATACCCAGACGAGAAGATTGAACCCCGCCCGCGGCGGCTCTCGAAGCACTTCCGGCCCGTATACGGCGACCATCCTCGCCGATATATCCGATTTCGTCAGTCCGTCCGCTATCATCTGAAGCAGGTCCGTTCTCATCTGCTCTGCGGTCGCGTTCGAACAGTTTTCCAGCGCCATGCCGCACCCGTCGACACAGAGAAACCGCTTTTCGAGGTCCTGGAATATCGGGCTGTTAATGCCGGCCGGCGCCTCCGCCCAGGCGTTCCCCACGGCGAGCGCAAGCACCAATAGGATCGGCGTCGCGGCGTCTCCTCGTCGTTTCCTCATCGCCCCGCCCCTACGGTTTCACGCTCGCTCCGACGTCGGTGGGCGGGAGCCGCGGTTCGCGCGCGGCCTCGCCAGAATGCGAAAATCGCTCCGAGTGTCATTATGATGCCGCCGTACCACACGAGCGATACCAACGGTATGCG
The DNA here is from genome assembly GCA_024275515.1 of Spirochaetota bacterium. Lineage (GTDB taxonomy): Bacteria > Spirochaetota > Spirochaetia > ARS1246 > ARS1246 > JAJRYZ01. Next base: position 6,303 of record JAJRYZ010000114.1, on the reverse strand, counting down.
CTTTATCTCGAACGTGGCCCGCCCCTCTTCGTCCCAGGCGCTCAGCACGACATAGAAGTCTTCCAGAAGGGTGGAGTAGAGACCGACCTCGCTCGTCGGCATGTCGGGCCAGTAGCCGTAGAATACTTTTTCCGGCTGCAGCTCGAAAGCAGGCGCGTCGTCCTTGCGAATCCGCAAAGTCGCGTACACGATATGATCGTCGCCCACGGACCTCTCGGCGATGTGCTTATAGGTCACCTCGTAGCGTCCCAATTCGACCGTATCTCCGAAAGCCATGGTGAGCGTCACCTTTTCGGTATACAGCGAGTATCCGATTATTCCCGCCGCCATGACGATCACTCCGGCGTGAACGATATAGCCGCCGTAGCGACGGTTGTTACGGACGATCAGACGGAATAGAGCGATCAACAGAGGTTCCGCCGTCATTCCGCTTCGCGCGCGAACACCGCGCGCCACGTCGACTACGTGGGCAACGAAGACGAAGCTGAGCACCGGAAACGCGACGAGGGTGACGGGGTTGCGTATGCCGGCCGAAAAAAGGATCGCAAGAGTCACGACCGTCGCGCCGAGCGGGACGCTGAAGTTCCGCATGAACCGGCGACCGCTCGATTTCTGCCACGCGATAAGCGGGCACACGCCGAGCACGATGAACAGCGCGAGGAATATCGGACCGTTAACCTTATTGAAAAAAGGAGTGCTCACGGTAATCCGGGTTCCGGTCACCAGCTCCGACAGCAGGGGAAACATCGTTCCGAGGAACGTAGCGAAAAACAAACCCACAAACAGCAGGTTGTTGACGAGAAAGCTGCTCTCCTTCGAAAGAAACGACTCGAATTGCGCGCCGCCGGTTTTCAGCAGATGGGCGCGGCTCATGAGCGCGTACAACGATACCGCGATTCCCGCCGCGAGGAAGATCAGAAAAAACGCGCCCATGCTCGAATCACCGAACGCATGAACCGAAGTCAAAACCCCGGATCTGACGAGGAAAGTACCGAAGATGCAGAGCAGATAGGTGAGCTGAATCAGCGCGACGTTCCAGATTTTCAGCATCTTCTTCCGCTCTTGCATCATCACGGAGTGAATAAAGGCGGTCGCGACCAACCACGGCATAAGAGAGGCGTTCTCCACGGGGTCCCACATCCAGATCCCACCCCAGCCCAGCTCCTGATACGCCCAGAGTCCTCCCAAAAGGATGCCGAGAGTCAGGAACAGCCACGAGAAAAGCGTCCATCGTCGAGTGCGTCGAATCCAGTAACTGTCGCTGAATCGGCCGGCGAAGAGCGCGGCAATCGCGTACGCGTAGGGCACCGTGAAACCGACGTATCCCAGAAACAGCGTTAACGGGTGCAGAATCATCCCGGGATTCTGAAGCAGAGGGTTGAGCCCTCTTCCGTCGGCCGACGGAAGAGGGTTGAGCGCAAACGGGTTATCGATGATCGCAAGAAGAATCAGAAAGAAAAGCGTATTGGCGGTCAGGACGAGCCCGACGTACGGAATCAACGGCCTATCGGCGATCTCTTTGGTGTTGACCACGACCGCCGACATCACCGCCAACGAAACCTGCCACAGAAGAAGCGAGCCGGCGTTTCCCGCCCAGAACGCCGAAAGCTTGTACAGCAACGGAAGCGCGCGGTTCGAGTAGGCCGCGACATAGCTCACCGAAAAATCGTCGAGGGCCAGGAGGAGAAACAGAATAACGGAGTTCAAAACCGCGAGTCCGGCAACAACCGTCGAGGCGCGCTTCGCGCTTTCCAGGAACTTGTCACTACGGAATCGGAGCGACAAAGCGAAGGCGACCAACGCGTAAATCGCGATGGGAAGCGAGAGATAGATGCCGAGATATGCGAGCTCTCTCATGTGCTATGTCCTTTTCGGAATGCGATCGAACGCGACTCGCGACCGACCCATCCCCGGGTCCCGATCAGTCGCTCGACTGCGCGGGACCTTCGTATTTAGACGGGCATCTCGTCTGGATCTTCTCGGCGAGGAAAACCGGACCGGTCGAATCGAAACGACCGGAAGCGATTACCGAGACACCTTCGTAGAACCCGTCGGGTTTGACGCCGTCGTAAACGACGCGCAACTCGTTCTGTTGCTCGTCGACGATACGAAACTCGGTTTTAATCAGCCGTGCGTCCCACTTGACCGAATCCTCGATCAACATTCCCTCGAGTGTCAGGTAGCGCGATGCGTACGCGGAAGGATTATTCAGCAAATCGCCGATGGTCAATTCTACCCCCGACGTTGCGGTCGCGACCGTAAACACGAGTATCAGAATCGACGTTGCGACGACGGCGAATATCACGTAGATACGCGTTCTTGCAGACATTTCTTCATACCTCTTGGGCGTTACAGTTCCTTGAGGATTCGCTTGTACGTGCTCTCGCTGATCTTTCCGTCGAGAAGCAGACGCATCGCCTTCCTTTTTTCCTGTTCCCGATTCCTCGCACCGCCCGATCCGCCCCGAGTCGATTTCGTCGAGCGATTCGTTCGGCCGGCGCTTGCTCTGCTTCGCATACCGAAAAAGAGCAAAACGCCGAGCAGTGCGATGGAGGCGGCTATCGCGATTCCGACGCCGAGCAGCACGTCCGGGTCCTGCGCTTGCCGAACGGGAGGCGGCGCCTGCGCCGGCGAGGCGGGAGCGTCGGAGGATACCGACGGCAAATTGTCCGGCTTGACGTAAGAGACCGTCATCTTCAGCCCTTCGCCCCGACCGACGTCGGCAAACTGAAGCCGGTGCGCGACAAATCCGTCTTCCCTCGTGAAAGTCCGATCGGGGGCGGGAGCGACGGAGAAGGCCGAGGAACGCGCCGGCTCCACCACATCGACAATGACCCCCGTCGTTGGGCCGGGGAAAATGGGGGCGAAATCGAATTTTTTCTGCGGGCCGTCGGTAAACGGGTTGGAATAGTACTCAAGCATAAAAGGCATCCGTTGCCCGGGTTCGAGCGCACGTGAAAGCCGCCACGACACGGTTCGGGTGGCCGGGTCTATTTCGTACGGCAGACAGACCATGCCCCGTTCGGTCTCGCATATCATATTGATGAGGAAATTCGGCTCATCGATGGGCAACTCGAACACGACCGGCTCGTTGAACGTTCGGTCCGAGGCATTTACGAGCGTTCCGTAGTAGCCGACGAGAAGGGCAGGTGCACCGCTTTGCCATCGGCTCGGTTGGTCGTGTTCGGGCATGATCTGGATGCTCAGATCACGAACGGCCGGCGCCTGAGGCGCTTCCGCAGCGGCGGTCGACGGCAACAGTGCGATGAGAGATACCACGATCGGCAGAATCGTCTTCATGATAGTCCTTCCATAAAAAGCAGAGGTGGCCGCAACCCGTTCGACGGCCCTGTCGTCGACGTCGGACCACCAACAGGCCAACCTCGCCACTACCCTGCGGGGGTTGGGTGTGTGCGATTGTAACGACAGGCCGCTTCACGGTCAACCCCTTCAATCATCCGTCGGTAGTTCGAAATGTGACGCCGGGAACCTCGGACGCTGCACCATTTTCTGACGTTTAGGCGGAGGAATCACCGAATCGACACGAAAACGGCGTCTTTTCGGTTGCCGCCGGCGGCAGTTGGAAATCCGGCGCGCCGGATTTCCAACCGCTCATCATCCGTTCACCGTGAATTGCCTGTAGGTTCGGACCGTCAAACAACTTCTTTTCCATGTAACGCGGCGCGATCGAACCGCGATCGAACCGGGCGGCGCATAACCGGTCGGGTCGCCGGTCGTCTATGGGTTTACGGCGACTCGACGCGAGATCGCTACGCGTCCGGTTGAATGTTGACTTTTTGCAGGCGGCGTGAGTTGGTAACCACGTTGATCGAGCTTGCAGCCATCGCGATCTCGGCGAGGACCGGGTGCATGATTCCGATAATCGCCAACGGAATCATGACGACGTTGTAAAAGAACGCCCAGAACAGGTTTTGAACGATTTTCCGGTAGGTTGCGCGGCTGAGCTTTACCGCCTTTACCACCGCGGATAGCTCGCCCTGCACAAGCACGATGTCTCCGGATTCGATCGCGACGTCCGTCCCGGTTCCGATGGCGATACCGACTTCCGCCCGGGTCAGCGCGGGCGCGTCGTTGATGCCGTCGCCGACCATCGCTACCTTCTGCCCTTCGCCTTGAAGGCGCCGTATCTCGGCCTCCTTGTCTTCGGGAAGAACGTTGGCGATAACCCGAGTGACGCCGACCCGCTCGGCGATTGCGCGAGCGGTATGCTCGTTGTCGCCGGTGAGCATCGCGACTTCGAAACCGAGCCTGGTCAACTCCGCGATCGCACGCGCGCTGTCGGGCTTGACCTGGTCCGCGACGGCCAGAAGCGCCTCCGCTTTGCCGTCGACGGCGATCCACATGGCCGTTTTCGCCTCGTTTTCAAGACGAAGCTTGGCTTCTCTCGCCTCATCGCTTATCGGAACGTCGCTTTCCTCAAGCAGCGCCGTGGTGCCCACGATCACCGACTTTCCTCCGACGGCCGCGCGTATGCCGCGACCGCTGACCGCCTCGAACTCATCGGTCTTGGGAATCTCTCCGTTGCTCTGCGCGGCGTATTCGACGATCGCTCTGCCGAGAGGGTGCTCGGAGCCGGTTTCGGCGGCGGCCGCCAGCATGAGAAGCTCCGTTTCGTCGGTATCGGACAGCGGCACGACGTCGGTCACGCCGGGTTTCCCCTCGGTGATCGTCCCGGTCTTGTCCATGACGATCGTATGGACGTCCTTCAGGACCTGGATCGCGGCGCCCTTTCGAATCAGAATTCCGTTCTGCGCGCCCATGCCGCTTCCTACCATAATGGCCGTCGGCGTGGCCAACCCGAGCGCGCAGGGACACGCGATAACGACCGTAGCGATGGTGGCGAACAACGCAAGCGGCACGACTCCCATTCCGGGATCGACCCACGGCAGAAATCGACTTGCCCACTGGGCTATCGAGCCGAAGAAGTCGGGAAAGATCATCCAGGCGCCGAAGGTCGCCATGGCGACGACGATTACCACCGGAACGAATACCGAGGTGATCTTGTCTGCAAACACCTGAATCGGGATCTTGGATCCCTGAGCTTGATTTACGAGCTCGATTACCTGACTGAGGAAAGTATCTTTGCCGACGCGCGTGGCGCGGGCTTTGAGGAAGCCCTGCTTGTTGATCGTCGCGCCGATGACCGGCGAACCCGGCTCCTTGTCCACCGGCATCGATTCCCCGGTCGCGATCGACTCGTCGACGCTGCTCTCCCCCTCGATAACGACGCCGTCGGTGGGGATTTTGTCGCCGGGACGAATCAGCATTACATCGCCTTCCTGGAGCGCCGATACCGGAATTTTCACCTCTCTCCCGTCTCGTTCAACGGTCGCTTCCTTGGCCTCGAGCGTCATGAGTTTTTTGATCGCCTGCGAGGCGCGACCCTTGGCCTTTGTTTCGATGTATCGACCGGTCAGGTGGAACGCCATGATCATACCGCCGACCCCGGCGAAATTGGCGAACGCCGGTCCGACGCCGAATGTGTTAAGAACCGCGACTATCCCGCTCGTGACCGAAGCAAGCGTTCCCATGGCGATGAGCGCGTCCATATTCGGCGACAGGTTTTTTGAAGACTTGAAGCCGCTTCGGATCGTATGCCAACCGGGAACAAAAACGACCGCAGAGCCGAGGAGTACGAGCCCTATGTTGTACACGATCGGGCCGAGAAAGACGTATCCCCATCCCATTTCCGGAATCATCCACAGCACGATAGGAAGGGTAAGCGCCCAGGAGAACCACATCTTGTCGGCGGCTTTCTTGATTTTCCGCTCGTCCTTCTCAAGCTCGGACTCGATCTCCTCGATACCGCCGGCATCCTCGACGACCAACGAGTATCCGGTCTGCGCGACGGCGGCGACCAGGTCCGAAGGATCGACCTGTTCGACGTTGAAAGAGACCTGCGCGCTCTCGGTCGCCAGATTGACGGTCGCTTTCGAAACCCCGTCGACGTTGCCGAGTGCTTTTTCGACATGAGCGACACAGCTTGCGCAGGTCATGCCCTCGACCCGAAACGTCGCGGTTTTTTCCCGGGTCGCGACGTCGTAACCGGCCCTTTGCACCGCTTCGCGCAACCGAGCGAAGTCTACGGAAGCCGGATCGAAACGTACGACGGCGGATTCGGTCGCGAGATTCACGCTCGCCTCTACCACTCCGCTCGTTTGCGAGAGAGATTTCTCAACCGACGCCACGCAGCTCGCGCACGTCATTCCTTCTATCCTGAGTGTTTTCGCCTCGATGGCGCTCGTTTCGGTAGAACTCATTGGTTCTCCTCCTTAGGTTGTG
>JAJRYZ010000113.1 GCA_024275515.1 Spirochaetota bacterium | reverse complement strand
GGCGCCGAACAGCAGAACCATCCCGCCTTCGTCGACCCCGAAGAGGTGCAGATTCCCTTCGAATCGGCCCCACATACGGTACGGTTCGCCTCGGACGAAAAGGCGTATCGGGTAAACGCGGGATTTGTCGATCGCGTAGTGCTTGCGAAGCGTTTCCCTATCGATAGATTGCTCTATTCCGTATACGAACGGGCGGTGCAGCCGTCCTTCATGGAAAACACGAATCCGCGTCGGGGGAGCGTAAGCGTACGCGGCGTGCCGCTCCTGGAGATTGTAGGGCGAAAAGAACTCCGCGAAAATCCCGAGAGCATACAGCACGATGATCAGAAACACCGATATGAGGGCCAGCTTGTGTTTGCGGAATTTCCACCACATCAACTTCCATTGAGACGCAAGAAAGACCTGTTCATCATCGGTTGATTGGGGTTGGACGGCTTCGGGCGGATTCTCGAGTGTGAGTTCTTCTTCCGATTGTTGTATCCGATTCACGCCACACCTCATCGGTTACGGTAAGGTGCCATTGTACAGTACGACCATTCGTTGAGCAAGAAGACTGAGATTGCGGGACGCGGAACCTTTCCGTCGGGTGACCCGCGCTTTTGCGTCGCGCCGCGATGCGCTCTTCCAAGCCGAGGCTTTAGTGGGAAGCGCGACTTGCCTCGGTGCGGGCCGGCGGGAGTGGATCGTCGTCGAGAAAATGCGTGACGCGCCGCGGCTATGCGCCCCGGGCGCCGAAGCGAATACGCGGATCCGACCACGCGAGAAGGATGTCGGAAATCAGCGTCCCGATAACGGTAAGAGTGCTCAATAGCAGAACAAAGCTTCCCGCGAGATACATGTCCTGGTTTCGGAGCGCACGTAACAGGAGCGGGCCGGTCGTCGGAAGGCTCAGGACGACCGAAGTGATCGTAGCGCCGGAGATGAGCTGCGGAAGGAGCCAGCCGACGGTGCTGATCATGGGGTTGATGGCCATACGAACGGGGTATTTGAACAACAGGCGGCTCTCTTTCACCCCTTTTGCCCGCGCCGTAATCACATACTGCTTTTTCAGCTCGTCGAGGAGGTTTGCGCGCATAACACGGATTCGCCCGGCGGTGCCCGCCGTTCCGACGACGATGACGGGTATCCACAGATGCTTGAGCAGGTCCCACACCTTCGCGAGACTCCACGGCGCCTCGATGTAGTCCGGAGAGAACAATCCACCGACGCTCTGCCCGAAAAAGGCAAACGCGACGTACATCAACACCAGCGCGAGGAGGAAGTTTGGCGTCGCAAGACCGAGGAAGCCCAGGACGGTAAACGTGTAGTCGCCTATCGAGTACTGATGCGTGGCGGAGTAGATGCCGATAGGTATCGCCACCGCGAAAATAAACACCAGGCTCGTAAACGAGATAACGAACGTCAGCAGCAACCGATCGCCGATGAGATCGGCGACGGGTTTGCCCGCCTCGAACGACATGCCCATGTCGCCGCGAACGAAATCCCAGATCCAGCCGAAGTATTGCGCGTGAAACGGCTTGTCCAGCCCATATCGTTCCTTCAGGATCGCCACGGTCTGCATATCGACCTCGTCGCCGCTCATCTCAAGCTCGG
>JAJRYZ010000112.1 GCA_024275515.1 Spirochaetota bacterium | reverse complement strand
TCGACGGAGATGTCGCGATCGAAGATTTCGACGAGCTCGGACGCGGTCGCATCGGGAGCGACGGGAACGCCGAGCGCGGCGAGGTAATTCGCGACCTCTTCCGCCTGCTCGTTTGCTTCGCGGTATGGTTTGAGAAGCGTTTCGGCGCCGGCAAGCAACAAGGAACAGACGACCGCGAGCACGGCCGCAAAAACGACGGTTCGGATTTCAGCCTTCACCGGCGAACCTCCGCATTCGGTTTCGTATGATGACTTCGTCGATAAGCGGCGCGCAGATGTTCCCGAAGAGGATCGCGAACATCATTCCTTCGACGAATCCCGAAAAACTCCGGATCAGAAGAGTAAGCATTCCGATCAACGCCCCGTATGCCCATTTGCCCGTCGTCGTAACGGGTCCCGAAACGGGATCGGTCGCCATGAAAAAAGCGCCGAACAAGAGACCTCCCGCGAGCAGATTGAACGTGACCGGCGCCACCGCCTCGACCGAGGCGAGTCGAAGGAGCGCGTTGAGCCCGACGAATGACCCGAGCACCGAGAAGACCGTCCGCCAGTTGGCTACACCGACTGCGACGAGGAAGATTCCACCGAGTATGATCGCCAAAGCGCTCGTTTCGCCGGCGCTTCCGGTCACGTTGCCGAGAAAGAGATCGAGAGGAGCGACAAAATCCCCGCCCTTGCCGGCGACGAGCGGGGTTGCCGAAGAGACCGCATCGAGGCCGCGCACGTCCAGTCCATAGCTCAGACGTCCGAGAGCCCCCGAGACCGGCTCGATCCAGGTCCCGGTCATCAGCGCCGGATATCCGAGGCCGAGAAAGACGCGTCCCACAAGCGCCGGATTAAACAGGTTTCGCCCGGTCCCGCCGAAGATTTCCTTTCCGACGACGACGCCGAAAACTACGCCCACGGCAACCACCCAGAGCGGCAACCCGGGAGGCAAAACGAGCGGGAAAATGAAGCCCGTCACGAGGAAACCTTCGTTTACGTCCTCCTTCCGGATAACCGCGAAAAGCACTTCAACGGTCCCGCCGGCGACGTAGGAAACGAGCAGCATAAGCAGGATGCGCCACCCGAAGAAGTAAAGCGAGGCGAGAAAAGGGGGTATGAGCGCAACGATGACGAGCGACATATACCGCTTGACGTCCATCGGGTCGCGACCGAAAGGTGCACGCCCGGGTTCGATCGACGGTACGCGAAGAAAAGTATCCATCGCCTGATACACCGGGCGAAGCCGGCTCAGCTTCTTGCCGGGTGCGAACAACGGTTCGAGCCGGTCCATCAACTTGTCGATGATTTTCATGACAACTCTCCGTCGGCTCGGACGGCCTTTTCGAGCGCGAGCCGCTCCGCCCGGATCTGTGCCCGGGCCGTTTCGAACTGCTCCTGCAGAGCGATTTTGGAGGGACAAACGAAGGTGCAAAGATTGCAATCGATGCACTTGTTCAAGCCTGCCCTCTCCGCCTCCTCGAATCGGTCACGGTAGAGGTACCGGTGCAACACCTGCGGGATGATCCGAACCGGGCACACCCGCTCGCACGCGCCGCAGGAGATGCAGGGTCTCTCCTCTCCGCGAAGCGACGCGGTGATGTGACTGTCGGGTCTGTTGAGGGCCGATCCGGCGAACGCCGGGAAAATCGATCGCCGGTCGAACCCGGGCCTAAGAAAGGAAAAAGCCTGCCGGGTAACCGGTTTCGGCAGCGCGAAGAAAGCGTCGTCGTCGATCTGCACCGAGGTCGCCGCAAAATCGGTTTCGGCTCCGCGGAGAAGTCCGCCGCGCAAGAGAAGCATGTCGGCGCCCCCGAGCTCCGCCGGAGCGAAATCGCGCAGCCTGGTTCCGATGGGCACCGAGTAGTGTTTGGGCTCGGAAACCCCCGGCCCCGCGAGAACGATCAATCGTCGTCGAGGGACGAGACCGCGCCCCAGCACCCGGCCGAACAACGCACTGCTCTGCGCGTTCATGACCCAGATGATCTCATCGGGTTTCGGTGGAGTCTCCGCCGCGGAAAGCGTACGCACGAGCATCCGTGGATCGCCCACGGGGTAACGCACCGCCACCGGATGGAGCCGAACCCACGCGAACCCGGCGAGCTCGCGGTATATCTTCCGCGCAACCGGGTCGCGAACAGCGGTCAGAATCACCTCGACGCGGCCGTAGTCGTCCATCAGCCGCGGAAGAAACCGGATGCCGCTCATCACGTCGTCCCAATGACGCGTCAGCACCACTCGGCCGCGCGCGTGATACGGCTCGGCGGCGACAAGACTCACGATAACTCGCTTGGGACGCTCCGAGCCGTCGATTGCCGGCGCCGCCCCCGTCGCGGAACTCCACAGACACGGCCAGAGCCCTCCGCAGGACAACGCATTACGAACCTGCGCCGCGGCCGCGAACTGAGACTTGAGCGGCTCGAAGACCGCCTCGTCGGACTCCTCGCCGTCGGTTTCGATCACGATTCGGGAATTCTCATCTTCGAAACCCACGACTTTTCCGGAAACCGGCGACGGCAGGCCGAGCGACCCTCCGACTCCCTCGACTTCAGCGAGGGAGTCTCCCGCGGCAACGGCGTCCCCTTCCCGCACGAGGGCGGCATAGGTCGACCCGCCTCGGCGCAGATCGATGCAAACGGTGCGAGGGAACGCAACGTCTACCACATCGCTCGCCGGCCTGCCCGATATGCGAGGAGTATAGCCACGATCTGATAGTTTCAACACGGTATCCTTACTGATTGCTGAGTTGGTCCATCATAGAACAGAAACTCTCCTCCGTCAAAAAAAAATCCTGATTTTTGCGGATAGATTCACGAAATATCGGGGCGCGACGCCGATTCGGCGTCCGTCGCGTCGTATACTCGCCCCCGAGACGCTGGTATAGTGGCGCCGAATGATCTCGGAACGAGTGCTGGTGGCCTTGATGCGACATGTCGCCGGGCGAACTTTCAACAGCCGAACGCTCCCGTCCGCTCACTCGTCGGAACATCCTCTTCGCGTGTGTGCGTCGACTCCACGAACGCTCTACGTCCACGTTCCCTTTTGTCGCGAAATTTGTCCGTTTTGCTCGTTTCATAGGCTAAAGCTCGATAGGGAGCTTGCCCAACGCTATTTCGACGCGCTCGAGTGCGAGCTCGATTCGCACCTGCACGCCGGACACTCGTATCGATACCTCTACGTCGGCGGCGGAACCCCCACGATACTCCCCGACAGACTTTCCCGGCTGCTTGAAGGCGCCTACCGACGCTGGCCGCTCGAGTCGGTTTCGGTGGAGGCCAACCCGGACGCGCTTGAGGGAGAATTGCTGCGAAGACTCGTCGATTCCGGTATTCACCGGCTCTCGGTGGGAGTGCAGTCTTTCGCGGACCGGCATCTTGAAGCGATGAATCGCCTTCGGAAGTACGGCACCGGTGAGTCGATCCGGGACCGACTCGCCGCGGCGGCGGGGATGTTCGAGACTCTCAACATCGATTTGATCTTCAATCTGCCGACCCAGACCGAAGAAGAGATTCGTCGAGACGCCCGCGTGTTGCGTTCGCTTCCTATTGATCAGGTAACCTGGTATCCGCTCATGCCCTCCGATCCCACAGGCAACCGTCATGTCGCGAGGGAGCAGGCGCAGTTCTCTCTTATCAATAGGTTGCTCGCAGACGATTTTTCGCCGAGCTCGGTCTGGTGTTTCTCCCGCGGCGCGACAATGATCGATGAATATGTTATCGATTCCCACGAGTATGCAGGAGCGGGGTCGGGCGCTTTCGGCTTCGTCGCCGGAACGCTCTACGCGAACACCTTCTCGGTCGTCGATTATTGCCGCCGTGTGGCCCAATCGGGTATGCCTCCAACGGCGATGGTGCGCACGTTTTCTCCGGTCGAGCGTGGATTGTACCGACTTCTCATGGACTTTTTCGCGACGTTTCTCCCGGTTGCGCGCGACGACGGGTTCTACGATGCGGTCGCCGGTTTTCTCGCCCGCCTCGCGCCTCTGCTCGGCGCCGGGTCGATCGAAGGCGGGACCGTGCGACTCAGTCTCCGTGGGCGCTATTGGCTGCTCGTGCTGATGCGCGAGTTTTTCGCCGGCGTAAACGCTTTGCGCCAGACATGCCTCGCCGCCGCGCACTACTCCGGCGGCTCGGCCGGTGTCGGCGCATGACACGCGCGTCTGGATCTTCATGTCGTCCTTGTCTGCTGGTGACATAATCAGGTAAGGAAACATGCCGGCGTCGCGCCGCGAAATCCGTGCGCCGACACCGCGATTCGGTACCGTGGCCGTTGTTGCGACTTTCGAAAAACTTCGATAGTATAGCCTCCACGCCATGGGAACAACGACGCAACGACTCTACTCATTCCTGAAGTCCGCTCGTCTTGCGGTTGTACTGCTGATCATTATCGCCGTCGCCTCGATCGTAGCGACCTTGATCCCGCAGGGGCGAGAAGCGGCATTCTACTACGCCACCTACCCCGGCATTCTTGCGAGCACCGTGCTCGCGCTGCAGTTCGATTCGTTCTTCTCGTCGACCCTTTTCGTCGCCACTATTCTGCTCTTTACGCTGAGTCTCGCCGTCTGCGCGTTCGATAGAATCGCTCGCGAGCTTTCCGGCCGCCGCCGGAGGCGTTTCGGACCGGACCTGATCCATGTCGGACTCTTGGTGCTAATCGCCGGGGGCCTTGTCACGTCGTTCGCGCGCCGCGAGGCCTTTTTCTATCTCGCCGCCGGCGAAGAGATACGACTCGCCGACCGATACGTGCTTCATCTCAACTCCTTCGAGTTTCACACCTACGAGACCGGACGGCCGAAGGACTGGATTTCCACGGTCGACGTCTTCGAAGACGGAGAGCTTGTGGTCGATGATTTCCCGATTGAAGTCAACAATCCCCTCGCGCTGGGCCCCATCGACGTATACCAGACTTCATACGGCAATCGTGCCCGGACCACGCTCACAGCACCGTCGGGCGCCGTCGAGCGGATCGAAGTCGGCAAGTTCTTTCGTCTCGGGGACGAGGTCTATCTGTTCGCGAACGTGCGGAACGATTCCCGGTTCTCTTCGGGACTCGGCGCGGAGTTCGAACGGTGGGACGACCGGAAAGTCGTCGCCCGCAGGGTCCTCGGACCGGGAGAGAAAATCGGCGGTTACACCGTCGGCGTCGTCGAAGTTCGTGAGGTTACCGGCCTTCGCGCCGTTCAGGATCCCGGCTATCTGCCGGTCCTCATCGGATTCATACTGTGCATGGTCGGGCTCGTGTTGACCTATGCGCAAAAAATCGGAGACAAAGAAATATGACGGCAACCATCGGTTTTATCCTCATCGGAATAGCCGCCGCCTTTCAGGCCGTTTGGCTCATCCGCAGAACGACGGAGGCCGATCCGATATCGCACTGGACGCTTCTTGCCGCGTCGGTCTTGCTGCTCGGCACCATCGTCTATCGGAGCACCGTGATCGATTTCGTCGCGGTAACGAACACCTATGAGTCGCTCGTCTTTTTCTCCGGAACGATAGCGCTCATCGTGTTCGTTTACCGTGTACAGAAACGAATTCGGTATCTCCAGTTCGTCGGATTCGGCGCGACGATAGTGGCGATCGCGCTTCTTGCCGTCTCATCTTCTCCGATCGCGCCGAGCGCGATCGAGCCTCCCATCCCCGCGCTTCAGTCGTACTGGCTTGTGCTTCACGTGACGATGTCGTTCATCGGCGAGTCCTTCTTTACCGTAGCGTTTATCGCGTCGATCATGTACCTCGCGACCGCCGACGACGAGAGGCAAAAGAACCTCGACCGGATCATCTACACGACGATCGGGATAGGGTACCCGATCTTCACCGCCGGCGCGTTGATTTTCGGCGCCGTCTGGGCTAAGTCTGCGTGGGGAGGCTACTGGAGCTGGGACCCGAAGGAGACGTGGGCGCTTATCACGTGGCTCACCTACACCGCGTATCTTCATACCCGACTGGTTCGAAAACTCCGGGGAAGGTTTTCGGCAATCATTTCGGTCGTCGCCTACGTATTTACGCTGTTCACCTTTTTCGGCGTCAACTACTTACTCTCCGGTCTGCACAGCTACGGATAGAAGACCGGACGATCCGCCGACCACCGTCGAATAATCCCGTCTCTCCGCTGTATGTAGTCGACAGGAAGGAGAGGCGTATGATCGAGTTTTCACACGTGACCAAGCGGTACCGCCGCGCGGCCGGCCGGGAGAATGCGTTGACCGACGTCACCTTCCGGGCCGAAGCGGGAGAGATATTCGGATATATCGGACCGAACGGCGCCGGTAAGACCACAAGCATCAAGATCATGGTCGGCCTCGTTCGCGACTTCGAAGGAAGCGTCACCGTCGCGGGCCGCTCGATCGGACCCGACGGCGCCGACCGGGAAGCGACCGGGCGAATCGGATACATGCCGCAGAACTCGGGCTTCCAGGAGTGGCGCACGTGTCGGCACACGCTCCTGACCTTCGGCGCTCTCTCCGGGCTCACGGGCGCAACGCTCTCGGCTCGGGTCGACGAGGTCGTCGAGCGCGTGGGGTTGACCGAGTATCGTAACGATCGACTCGCCGCGATGTCGGGCGGTTCTCTGCAGCGGCTCCGTCTCGCGCAGGCGATTCTTCACGAGCCCGAGGTCCTGGTTCTCGACGAACCGATGTCGGGGCTCGATCCGGCGAGTCGAATACGGTTCAAAGAGATTATCCGCGAACTCGCTTCGGAGAATCGGTTGGTCTTCCTTTCCTCCCACGTTTTGAGCGAAGTCGAGGATCTCGCGACGAGAATCGGCATAATAAAAGATGGAAAAATGCGCAGCGCCGGAACACCGGAGGAACTGCGCGAGAGGTACGGATTACGCGACGTCGTCGAGGTGGTCGGCGCGACGGCGTTCGACGGATCGGTCTTTCGGACGCCGTGCGTGGACCGGATCGAGTCGATCGAGCCGTCGACCGTCAGGCTGCGGTTTCGCGCCGACTGCGACATTGACGCGGTGATGCGCGAGGTAATGAGGCGGTGCGTCGAACACAAGTTGTCCGTGCGAAGCGTGCGGCGCCTCAAGCCGAGCCTCGAGGAAGTCTACCTGCGGGTAACGGAGGAATCGTCGTGAACTTCAGACTGTTGTATCGCGACGAGTTTGCCGGTTTCGCCCGGTCGAAAGTCATGATGCTTCTCTGGATCGGTCTTCCTCTTTTGACGATGATCCTCAGATTCGCCCAACCGAACACCGGCGAGATTCCGCTCGTGCTCTTCATCGCCCTTCTCATGTCGAGTATCGCGGGAACCCTCTCGGCGGTACTGCTCGCTACGACCGTCACGAGCGAACGAAACCGCGGCGTGTATGATCTGTTTCTCGTTCGCCGCGCGACGAGAAGCGAGTTGCTGCTCGCCAAGTTCTTTGCGAGCTTTACGGCGCTGTTCGCGGCGGTGATACTGAGCGTCCTGCTCGGCGTCGTCGTCGAGGCGGTGACGGGGTCGCTCTCGGCGGACGTTGCGCGGAGAAGCGGCGAATCGCTCGTCGTGAGCATCGCCGGAATGGCCGTCGCCTGCTCGGTGGGGCTCCTCTTGGGAACGGTTTTCGACTCGGTGGCGCTCTCGGCGATATTCGCCGTCTACCTTGGGAACCAATTGTCGGGGCTGATCGTTCTGCCGGCGGTGCTCATCGAATCGGTCGATCCGCTGCTCTACGGCGCGGCCGCCGGTACGATCTTGCCGTTCATCATTCTTTCGGTCGCGTTGAGGGTCTTCAACGGGAAATCGTTGTAGGGGATAAGGGCGACGCCGCCGGCGTCAAAGTCGCCGGCGGCGCCTGGGGCGCTATGACGACGCCGGCTTTCTGAGCCAGATGTCGTAGAGCGAGAGCAGTATCAGTCCCGCGAAGGAGAGTCCCAAAGCGCTTCCCCCGAGGATGACCAGCGGCGCGAGCGCGCCGGAGAGCTTGGCGAGCCACCACGACCCGATGTCGATAATGATCGCGCCGAAAGAGACGATCATGGCGATGAGTTTGAGCGTCTCGGAAAAGCGCGTGTTGGCGAATACCATCGCTAGAAGAAAAATGACGACGAGCGTCCCGAGCAGATGCGAATGGCTGAGCGAAACGAGCCTGCCTATCGACTTACCCGTGTCTTGAACGAGATGCGTTTCGATGTCGGGGTAGGTTTCGGTGACGACGCCGGCGACCTGCGCCGCCTGCGAATGACACACGTTGCAGGAGGCCGCGAAGATCGGCTTGACTTTCGCGTCCCACTCCGATTCCGACGCGCCGGCCGCCAGCCACCGTTTGACCGTGTCATAGTCGGCGTCGCTCGTAATGTACTGCCGCATCGAGCCGTCGACGGCCGACTCGAGGGCGGTCATCTCGCGGGCGCCGTAGAAGGCGATACGAATGTCCTCCACCGAGAGTCCCGGTTTCTGGTCGGTCGCGCTGTACGTCAGCACGATATTGGTGAAACCGAGCAGGTAGCCGATTCCGGCAAGGATAAGAAAAAGAGAAAGTCCGATTTTTGAACTGAGCGAAAAACCTCCGTAGCCTGTTGGATCTTTCCAGAACATGTAACGCTCCTTATTATTACGAGTATCGTGCTCAAGATGACGCCATTTTAACACTATGACGGTCGTTGTCAATTTGATATTTTTTTCACGACCTGGTATAATCCGACGACTTCCAATAAACTCGATCACTGAAGTCACCCAAACACACATCACCTAAGGAGTGCAGCATGAAGCGTGCAAAACAGATTCTCGTACCGTCGTTGATAGCGGTGTTCGTGCTCGGCGGCGCGCTCGCTCTCACCTGGGCGCAGGATACACCCGCGCTCTCAGGAATCACCGTCGAAGACGAGCATCCCAACGGCTGCGTCGACTGCCACCGGAACGCCGGTGAAGGCAAGGACTACCGACTCAACGTCGCCCTCGAAGAGATGGACCACCCCGACGTATCGGCGCTTGTAAAGACGGTACCGCAGGATTGCGGCATGTGCCACAAGCCCGGAACGCCGACCGGCTCCCTCAGCCTTCGGACTCACAAGATTCACTACGAAAACCCGAGCGAGAATCATTTTATCGCCTACTATCAGGGCGAGTGTCTCGCGTGTCACACGCTCAACAGTGCGACCGGCGTCATGTCCGTCAAGAACGGTCCGAAAAACTGGTAGCTTCCACCGACGTGTGCCGGCGCGCTTCTGCGCGCCGGCGTGCGTCACATTGAACGGCGGGGATAGTATGAGCAAACCACACAAAGCGTTTCGACGGGGCTATCGTTTCAGAAGATTCGCGGGCGAACCGGCCCCGACCTGTTCACGCGTCGACGGTGAGCGACTTCTCGTGCCGCTGCTCCAGGGGCCGGGGAATCCCTCGACGCCGAAGGTAACCAAAGGGTCGACCGTCACGAGGGGCGATATCATCGCGGTCGCCGACGGGGAAATCGGAAATCCGATTCACGCGCCGGCGACGGGGACCGTCGAATCGGTCGGCAAGAGGCACATTGCCGTCGCGGTTACCGAGGTCGGGGGCGCGATTTCGCCGATCGACGGCGCCTCGGCTGAATGGGAGAACCTCGATCCTGCGGCGATCCGCAAGATCCTCTATCTATCCGGGACCGCGGGGGTCGACCCGGAGGGAATTCCGACCGAATACGAAAGCTCGCGAATCGGTCCGTCCGAGGTGGAGCGGATCGTCGTCCGAGTAGTCCCGGACGATCTGTTTAATCCCGCCCCCGAATGCATCCTTGAAGGCGACCGTTTCGCCAAGTTCCTCACGGGGCTCCGGATACTCTCCTCCGCGTTCCCCGACTGCCCCGTCACGGTCGCGGTCGCCGGCTCGCGTCGGTCGATCGCCGATCGGATACGCGCCTCAGGCGGCGAGCAGATCGAAGCGGTTGCCGTTTCCGATCGCTACCCGCAGTCGAGCGATCCGGTGCTTGTCGCCGCGATTACCGGGGCGCCGTATCCGTACGGACTCGCTGCGATTCATCTCGGGATCGTGACGCTCGATTACCAGACCGCGATACACGCGGCGGAGGCGGTGATCGAAGGAACCCCGGTAATCGTCCGAAGAATTGCGCTTGCCGGTCCGTCGGTCGCGGCGCCCGAGCACTTCGACGTCCCGATCGGAACCCCGGTTTCCTCGCTCATCGCCGGCCGGACGACCGGTGAATCGATACGCGTGATAATGGACAGCGTTATGCTCGGCGCGAGCGCGGCCGAAAATGAAGTGGTGACGCGGGGAACGCGAGGAGTGTACTGCCTACCGGAGGCCGAGCGGATCGAATCGTTCGCCTTTGCCGGGCCGGGATTCCGAAAGGACTCGTACTCCAACACCTTCCTCGCCAAGCTCTTCCCGCTCGACAAAGAAGCGAACACCAACCTCCACGGCGAGCGGCGGGCGTGCATCAACTGCTCTTTTTGCTCGGATGCCTGCCCCGTCGCGATTATGCCGAACGTCCTGCACCGCTACGTCGAACGGGACATGGTATCGGAAACTCTCCCTCGGCTGGGTATCCTCAGATGTATCGACTGCAACCTGTGCACCTACGTCTGTCCGTCGAAAATACCTCTCGCCGATTTCATGATGCAGGGCAAAAGGAAGCTCTTTGCCGAAGGGTTCGTTACCGAAGAGGAGGTTCACAAGAACTTCACGTTGAAGGGGCTTGACCGATGAACCGAATACAGAGTTTGCTGCACCGGCTCGCCGAGACGAAACCAATGCGCCCGTTCGCGGCCGTTTTCGAGACGCTCGACGGAATCATTTTCGGCCCGAGAGAGGTCACCGCCGGCCCTCCGCACGTAGTCGACAATATCGAAATAAAGCGCTACATGTCGGTGGCGATTATCGCGCTGCTCCCTTCGACCGTGTCGGCGATCTTATTCTGGGGCGCACGAGTGCTCGCGGTTATCATCGTCTGCTACGTCGCGGGAGGTCTTGTCGAGGTCGCCTTCGCGCTTATTCGAAAGAGGGAAATCGAAGAGGGATTCCTCGTTACCGGTCTCATTTTCCCGCTTATCCTTCCACCGACCGTTCCGCTCTGGGTCGCCGCCGTCGGTATTATCGTGGGCACCTTTTTCGGAAAGGAGGTCTTCGGAGGCACGGGGCGCAATATCTTCAACCCGGCGCTGGTCGGACGGTTGTTCATTACGATCGCCTTCCCGGGGATGATGTCGTCGGCATGGCAAGCGCCGTTTACCGACACGGTTACGGCCGCCACTCCGTTGGCGATCGCCAAGTCCGAAGGTTTCGCCGGGCTCATCGACAATTACTCGTACGCCGATCTCTTGTTCGGCGGCGCCGCCGGATCGATGGGTGAAGTGTTCAGAATCGGCATCATCGCGGGCGGCGTGTTCCTGCTGCTCACGAAGGTGGGAAACTGGCGCGTTCCGGTTTCCTACCTGGCGTCGGTTTTCGTGTTCTCCCTCGCGGGATGGCTGCTGTTTCCGTCGCAGGTCGCGCCTCCGGTTTTTCAATTGCTGAGCGGAGGACTTCTCTACGGCGCCTTTTTTATGGCGACCGATCCGGTAACCTCGCCGGTCCACCGCGAGAGCAAACTCATCTACGGCGCGTTTCTCGGACTGATCACGGTAATCATCCGAAGCTACTCCGGTTACACCGAGGGAGTAATGTTCAGCATCATCTTTATGAATGCTCTTTCGCCCCTTATCGATCATTTCGTGCTCAAGGCCAAGTTCAGGGAAGCAAGACAATGAAAGACAGAATCCTTATGCTCGTCTTCGTTCTCGTCCTCGGCGGGATTCTCACGTCGGCGTTGGTCGTCGTGGACGATTACACCGCGCCCATGATCGAGCGAAACGCCGCCGTCAAGCTCCAGTCGAGCGTGCTCGACGCTCTCGGGATCGCCTACGACGTCGAGAACATCGAATCGACCTTCGAGACCTCCGTCGAAACCGTGGATCAAGGCGGCAGAACCTACTATCGCGCCAGCGACGGGAGGCTCGCGCTGCCCTACCAAGGCTCCGGGTTGTGGGGACCGATCACCGGGATCATCGCCACCGACTCGATGCTGAACAGAATCACCGGATTGACGATCATGCACCAGGAAGAGACCCCGGGACTCGGGAGTCGCATCGCGGACGACGAGTATCTTGCGCAATTCGTCGACAAACGGGTCGATCCGCTCGTACTTGTTCGCCCGGGGCACGCGACCGGCCC
>JAJRYZ010000111.1 GCA_024275515.1 Spirochaetota bacterium | reverse complement strand
TGTCATGCAGGTACTCGACGACGGAGCGGCGATCTATTGTCACGCCGGTCATCACGAGGCGGTACGACACAACGTCGTGTACGCCGTTCAGAGCCCGATGGGGATGGGTCTCTACTTCGACGACGAGCAGATGGATTCGGTCATGGAGGGGAATCTGGTCTTTCGGTGTCCCGAAGATGAACGACCGGAGACGCACTCGGCGGTCGTTCATCTGCATCACAACGGGCGGAACCGGGTGGTGAACAACGTCCTCGTCGGCGGAAGGCAGGTGCTGAGCGTCCCCAACGGGTACGGAGGCCATCGTATCGAACGCAACATCTTCGTTTTTTCGGCGGAACCGCACTGGGATCGCGCCGACCCCGCTCCGGCGCGCGGTCCGGGAGACGGGCGTCGTCAAGAAGGGTGGGATGCCGGCCGTTCGATTGTGCGGCGGAACGTATGGTGGTCGGCGCGCGGCGCGCCGTTCGCGTCTCGGCTTCTCGCGGCCTGGCGGGAGCGGGGCTACGGCGACGGCTCGATCGGCGTCGACCCTCGTTTCAACGACCCGAGCTCCGGAGACTACCGTATCGCCGAAGATTCCCCCGCCTACGGCCTCGGATTCATGCCGCTCGACGTTGACGACGCGGGGCCGCGCGGAGTGCCGCGCAACGGCAACTGCGCACCGTGAGAAGCTATTCGAACCAGGAATTGCTCTATTCGAACAGTTCCGGTTGCGCCGATTCGGCGAGTTTCCTGCGCATTCGTTGGGCGTCGCGACGGTTGCCCCGTTTTTCCCATATTTCGATGGCTTCTTTGTAGCGCCCGAGCCGGTCGTATGAGCGGGCCATTCCCACCTCGTATCCCGCCTTCCGGCTTGCTTCAAGCGCTTCCTCGGCCAGGTTCCCCGCCAAATAAGCGCGAACCGCGGCGTGCGTGTCGCCGGCGTTCTCGTAAGTCCGACCCTCGAGAAGGCGATCCGCTCGCCTGCGGCAGATCGCCGCCGCGTCTTCTGCGCGACCCGCCGAGACAAGAACGGAGACGGCCTCCGGGTAGCGCGACGTGGTTGTAAACAGCATGGCGTTCGCGATCGTGCAGGGAGTATCCGCGAGAATCGCATCCAGTCTCTGCGGGAACAGCACGATAGCCGCGCATGCCAACATCGACTTATCCGCGGTTTCGGCCGCGACACGTTCGGCTTCTCTCGCCAATTCGACGATGTGCGCCGGGAACTTCGCGCGACCGTATGGGATCGAGAAGCGAAAAAGGTTTGCGATCGCTTCGTACTTCTTTAACCGGAAAACGCTCTCGACGAACTGCTCCGGTATCGCCACCCTGGAGTCGATGCTCGACGTCCGACACTGGGCCAAGAGCCAGTTACCGAAGAGCGTGTCGGCGGCGTCGATGCCGTGAAGATCGGCCACGCGACAGATGACCGTGCAGACTACGTCAATCCGCGCCGTTCGCTCCTCCGGGTCTCCGTACCAGGCGCCCCTCGTTTTGACGTGCGAAGCGACCGTCTCGGCGAACTCAATATCGATATCGGATTCCGCTATCAAATCGCGGTACCGTGCCGCCGAAACGAAATCGTCTTCTTGAACGAAATGCAGGAACGCTTCGTTGCGTCGTCCGAGGCGGTCGTAGAACTCGGCAACCAAATCATCCCGTCGCAGAGCTTTCGCCCGCGCGAGGGCCGATTCGATCTTGCCTTTCCTCCGTAGTTCGAACAGCTCCGCCTCGACCTCTGCGGCGCGTGCTTCGTTCCAGGACGAGGAGAACCAACCTGATCGCTTCGTGAAAACGTGTTCGGCCAGGTACGCGGTCACCACATCATAATCCGGATCCTGCGCCGATTCGAGCGTCAGCGCCGCCTCGTGAAAACGTCCGCGCGCGGCGAGATACTCTGCGGCTTTCCGGTGCTGTCCGCCGCGCATGAACGAACGTATCGCTTCTTCGGGAAGACGCGACGCGGCGAAGTAGTCGGCCGCCTCCCGGTGCATATCAAGCGCGGAGCATCGAACCGCGATCCGCCATTTCGCCATCTTCGGTTTGCGCAACTCGGCAAGAATCCGCTTGCGTCCGTCGTCCGTTTCGGCGTACTTGCGGAACATTCGCTCCGCCTGCTCGATATTCTTTTCACGTTCGTAGAGCAGCGCGGCGTCGTAATAGCGGTTGAGTTTCAGATAGCAGTCAAGCTCGCGTTTGTGATTCTTCGCCCTGCGAAACAGCGTTGCGGCTCTTTCGTAGTCTCCGCCTTTCGCGTAAAGTTCGGCGGCTTGCTCACGTTGCTTGAGTTTCTCGCGACACGTCGCCGCCTCCGTGTAGCGTTTGGCCTTTTCATATGCGTCGGCCGCCGCTTCGAAGTCGCCGTGCCTAAAGCGTAGCATCGCCAGCCGACCGTAGTCTCCGCCGCGCTTCAGCGCGTCGGCCAGACGGTCGTCCTCACCGAGACGCCCCCAGACCTCGGCCGCCTCTCGCCACCGACCTTCCGCCTCAAAGATTCGCGCCCTGCACAGGTCGGCCTTCTCGGTGTTGCCCGCTCTCTTTCGGAGATCGAGCGCGCGTCTCCATTGTTCCGCGCGTTCGTAGCACTCGGCGGCCCTGTCGGTTTCACCGGTCGCTTCGAACTCGGCCGCGGCGTCGGCGAAGCGCCGCTCTTTGAACAGTTGTCGAGCGCGCGCCGCGTGCTCACGGTCGAAACGCCCCGCGTTCCTGAAACATTCGGCGGCGTGTCGATAGTACTCGCGCTCATAGAAGTATTCGCCCTGACTTGCCCACTCCTCCGGAGTCGATACGCGCTTCCACGCCTCCCGAATCGAATCGACTTCGGCGCTTCGGAACAAGTGCGGCGCGATCTCATCGATCATCCACACGTCGGAACTTTCCATCCCGTCGTAGACAATGACGGTGTTGCGTGCGCGGGTCACCGCGACGTAGAGCAGGTTAATCTCATGTCGCACGTGCGCCGTCCGTTCTTCGACAAAATCTCCGCGGCGCAAACGCCGCCATAGGTCCGAGGATCGTCCCGAATCGCAGAACTGCCATAGTAGTACCGTGTCG
>JAJRYZ010000110.1 GCA_024275515.1 Spirochaetota bacterium | reverse complement strand
GTAAACCTTCCTTCCATAAACAGGTGTTTTTCGCTATGCTTGCTGTGGAAAGGGAGCCATGGAAATCACACTAGAGGAAATCACCGAAGACACGTTGAACGACGCGTTGGCCCTGGAGGTCACGCCCGAACAGTCCCGGTTTACGCCGCCGGTCGCCGTGTCGATTGCGCAGGCCCATTTTTCGCACAGCGCGTGGTTCCGCGCGGTCTACGCAGACTCGCCACCGGTCGGTTTCGTCATGTTGCATCTCGACGGTCTCAAACCGAAATACACTGTCCAACGATTCCTCATCGACAAGCGATATCAGCGTCGTGGCTACGGCACGGCTGCGATGAAGCAGGTAATCGACTTCGTGCGCTCCCTGCCCGAAGCGACCGAGCTCTACGCGACTCTGCCCTCCGTCGAGCACGGTGCGGCGGGTTTTCTTCGCAAATTCGGGTTTGTCGAAGCGGGAAAGGGAGAAAACGGCGAGACCGTGATGCGGCTTTCGCTGACCGACTAACGCCGGGGCGTGCGGACGTCGGGTAAAACGCAAAACGCCTCGCCGGAAACCAAATCCAAAAAACGCACCCACCTTGCAGGACGCCAAGATGGGGAGTTCCACACCAACGCGATTGTTGGGCGGGACTTTGCCTGAACTGTTTGCTCGCCGTCAAAACCTGACATGACGAATCGGCTCTTACATCGCATGACCACCACCAACGTAAATCCGCTGTCCGGTAATCCAACGTGCTTGCTCCGAAGCGAGAAACACAACGGCGTCTGCTATGTCTTCCGGTTGCCCGACTCGCCTCATCTGATATGACGACGCGATTCCTTCCTCCATTTCCGGCGTCAGCCAACCCGTCTGTATCGCGCCCGGCGAAATCGCGTTAACCGTAATGCCAAACTGCCCAAACTCTTGCGCGGCACTTCGAGTATACCCTTCCATTGCCAGTTTGCCGGCTCCGTATGATATTTCCGACGGAAAACAGTAAGCGCCGTCCGTACTGATATTAATAATACGCCCCCACGTACCACCTCTCCTAATATGCAGCCGTACAAATTCAGCCATCATTAACGCAACCGCCCGCGTGTTGACCGCGAATACACGATCAAAACTCTGCGCCGTGATGCGTCCCGGCGCAGAAGTCCAGGCTTCCACCGTCTTGTTCACCAAATCTTCCGCTGACGACAAGAATGTGTCCGCTTCCCAATGCGCCGCATTATTCACCAATATATCTACTTGCCCAAATGCCGCTTAGGCCCTGTTGAACAGTTGGGGAATACTGTCCGGATCGGATAGATCCGCTTCCCACGCCTCCGCTTGACCACCTATTCTATCTATCTCGCCAAGAACTTCGTCGGCGGTTTTGGCGCGTTGGGCATTGTAAAAAGCCTCTCCTTGCATATCACTATCGCCGGACGACCATTGTTTGCCGTCACCACAACGAAAATAATGCAGAAATATCTTGACGCCCTGAGTCGCCAAAGCCTTTGCTATTCCTGCACCGATCCCGTACGGGTTGTTTGCGCCCGTCACTATGGCCACTCTGCCTTCGAGCTTGGCATCAATCATTTTGTTTATTCCTGCGATTCCGTGCGATATTCAATGTCGCCGGCACGGCCGTTTTGGCGGCAATTCTCCGGCGAAGCTCGTCGATTCGCCGCCGCAGTTCGGACAGCGCCTCGCGGTATCCGTCCGGTGTAGGATCGCCGGCGTTGAGATAGTCGAGGAGAGAGGCCTCCGCCGCGACGTATTCGCGCGCAACGCCGGGCACCTCCGTCACGATCTCACGTGGTATCGAGGTAACGCCGTTGCGGTCGGCGTGCAAGACGTCGTCGGGGTGGACGGGCAATCCGCCGACGCGCACCGGCACGTGTATGTCGACGACGTGGCAGTAGCCGTGAGCAACGATCGTCCCTCCGGTAAAAACGGGAAAACCGATCGCCCTCACCTGATCGAGGTCGCGCCCGGCGCCGCCGGTAATAAGACCGACCGCGCCGAATTTCTGATAGGCGGTACACATCATCTCGCCGAAAGTCGCCGAACGCGGCGGGTCATCGAGATCCTGGAACACGACGAACGCAGGACCCGACAGCTCGGCAAATCTCTCGATCTGTTCGGCGACGCTTCCGTAAACCGACTCGGCGGGCGGCGGAGCATCCGAACGGAACGTGGCGGTCGCGGCGCAACCTACCGCCGGCGGTAACTCCGGAAACGCGGCGGTAATCCTCGAATCCATGAAGCCCGCGTTGCAGGGCCGGATATCGAACAGCTCGACAACGTTGCAGATGGTAGGCGTGTCGAACGACGCGAGCGCTTCGATCAATGTCCTGTCCAGTTTATTCATGCGAAGAGTATAGTGGAACGGCCGCGTTCGCTCCAATCGGCGCAGTCCGACGCCCGCCTGCCGGCCGCAGGATTCTTTGCGTTGCGCCGATCTGATAGAATACAGACGAGCGAATTAAGGAGCGTACAGATGACATCGAGAGAGCGAATGCTTACGGCGCTCGACAACGGACGCCCCGACCGTCTCCCGTGCCAGGTCCACGGATGGATGGACTACTATCTTGACCACTACCTGGGCGGAATGGATTGGTGGCAGGCCTACGAACGGTTCGACATGGACTACGCCATCTACGTAAGTCCGAGTTACCTGTACCGCGACGAGGACCTGGCCGATTGGCAAGTGAAAGCAACCGACTTGGGGAAAGACGATTCGGGAAACGTGTGTTCGCTGATCGAGATTACCACACCAAAAGGTGTGCTGCGCAAAAAAACCGCCCGTACCGACATCACCGTCTACGACACCGAGTATCTGATCAAGAACGACGCGGACTTCGAACTCTGGAACGAGTATTATCCCGTGCCGAGCGACGTCGATTTCACTCCGATCCGCGAAGCGAAGGACCGTCTCGGCGACAGGGGGATCATCCGATCGCATCCGTTCAGCCCGGGGCAGGGAAGTCCGTGGCAGAGTTTTTGTACGATGTACGGTACCGAAGGCGCGATCATGCTCGGGATGGATCGTCCCGACCGTCTCCACGAGATCCTCCGATCGATCCTCGGCAAAACGCTCGCCGTCACCGAGATGTGGGAAGGCACGCCGGCCGATATGGTCGAGGTCGGCGGAGGCGCCGGTTCAAGTACCGTTATCAGCCCCAATTTCTATCGCGAGTTCGGCCTTCCCTACGACAGGCGACAGAACGAACTCTTTCACAAAGCAGGCGTAAAAGTGGTCAACCATTTCTGTGGAGGTCTGATGCCGATGCTCGATGTGGTCGTTGAGAGCGGCGCCGACGGACTTGAGACCATGACGCCGCCGGGCATGGGGGGCGACTGCAATCTGAGAGAAGCCTCCCGCCGAGTCGGCGCCGAGCTCTTCTTTATCGGCGGGTTCGACCAGAACGCGGGCTTCGAACGCGGAAGTCCTGCGGACGCAAGACGGCTCGTTATCGAGTGCTTCGAAGCAACCAAAGACCACGCCGGTTACATCTGCTGCCCCTCGGATCACTTTTTCCATGGTGATCCGGCGAACGTTCAAGCCTTCGCCGACGCGGCAAAAGAGTGCGTCTATTGACGAATGCCGCGCGCCGTCGTGCGGATCGGCGGACGGAGGCGCGAAGCGCGCGATCGGCGCCACAACACCCACGACCAGGATACTGCCGTCGCTGCCGATACAGCGGTCGAAGGCGCCGGCCGGTCGCAAAAAAAAATCGCTGAATTGGGCCCTCTCGGGTGCTATATTCGTACGGTCTGCTGCAAGCAGCCCCGATTTGTCGGGTGTTCTTCTTGATAAATCGTTCCGATACATAGATTAGTGAGACTTCCCTTCCGCGGAGCCAACATGATACGTCGATCGATCCTGTGTGCGCTGCAGCTTCTGTTTCTCTCCGCCGTGACGGTCATTGGACAGGATTCATCCGAAGCTCCCGCCGCCTCCGACGCACCGGCGCAGCCGGACGCCGAAACCGTGTTCGTTGCGCCCCGCGTCGGCGAGTTTCTGCGGGTAAACGGACTGGAGAACTGGGAATACACGCTCGATATATCCGACTATCCGGACGGCAAGTACAACCTCATTGTCCGCGGAGTCGACAAAGCGGGCAACGAATACTTCACTCCGGCGATCGACGTCATGATCGACCAGGCCTCCGACCGACCCGTGGTCGGTATCACCAATCCGACGCCGTCGGGCGTTGTACGCGGGAATCTGAACATTCTCGGGACCGCAACGGACGACGACGACGTCGACCGCGTCGAAATCAGCATCGACGGGGGAGAATTCCACCTCGCCGAGGGGACCGAGTTCTGGTCCTACTATCTCGACACGAAGGGGATGCCCGACGGCGCCTACGAGATTACCGCCCGCGCAACCGACGTCAACGGCGTCGCGGGAGATCCTTCTACGGTACGCTTCAATCTCGACAACGCAAAGCCGGCATTCGAATTTACTTCTCACGAAAACGGTCAATTCGTCAACGGACGCATCTCGATTACCGGGGTCGCGTCCGACTCGAACGGGATTATCAGCATCCGATACGGCTTCGACCGCAACACCATCGACAAGAAGTTACGCTTCTCCTCCGACCGAAGCGCGGCGGAAGCGAAGTTCGAACTTCGGATGGACACCCGAGAAGCGGGGGAGGGCGCGCACGTCTACTGGTTCGAGGCGACCGACAAAACGGGTTCGATCGGAGTGTCAGCCTTGCTTCTGTTCATCGACAACGAAGCCCCGGAAATCGAGATTCTTTACCCCACCGCGGCCTCAACGGTAAACGGCAAAATAACCGTCGTCGGACGCGTCTCCGACGGCGTGGGAGTCAGTTCGCTTACGGCGGAATACGACGGGCGCGAGCCGGTGGACATCGAGCTATCCGCCGGCAACCCGTACTGGAAACACGAGTTCGATTTTACCGGAAGCGATCGCGCCGTGGTTCTGTTTACCGCTACCGACGAAACCGGCAACAGCAGGAAAGAACGATTTCAGCTTCCACTCGATCGCGCGGGTGACCGACCGATTGTTTCGATCATGAGCCCTGTGGAGGGGGAACGAACCTCGACCGCGAGGCTCACCGGTTTCGTCACCGACGACGACGGAGTCGAAGAGATCATTTTCAGATTGGACAAGGGCGAGGAGAGACGAATCGCGACGGTCAACGCTTTCGACGTAGGGCTGCCGCCGCTCGACGCCGGCGAACACAAGATAACGGTTCGTGCGGTCGATATCAACGGCGTTGAAGGCCCCGAGGCGACCGTCGTGTTTACCTATGTGCGCGAAGCTCCGTCGATCTCTTTCGTTTCGTTTTCAACGACCGACGGCGACGAGATCGACTTCGTGCACGCCGCTGAAGTCGATCCTCGGCGCATAAAAGCGGTCAACGGTCGCGTCGAGTTCCGCAATCCACGCGGCGTGGTGAGCTATACGCTCGCCGGCGGCGGTGCGCGGGACGCCTCGCTTCGCCGAGGGGAAGACGAAGGCACGTTCAGTTTCTCGATTCCACTGCCCGCCGCATCGATTCCGTACGGATTCGTCGAGCTCACCGCGGCCGCCCGGGACGGATACGGTCTTATCGGCGAAACCTCCACCGGTTTTCTGGTGACCGACCTCACGCGTCCGTTGACCGAAGACGGTATCGAGTACCTCGACGCCCGTCTGAAAGACGGAGAGATCGATCTCTCCTCGCCTCTCACGCTGCGGTACTACGGTTTTCCGTTGGTTTCGGTCGTGACCGAACCCGAGACTCCTATCGTGCGACTCCGCGAAGCCGGCGGCGTAATCGAGGTCGACGCGGCCCAAGCGGGTGTCGGTCCTCCGATAATGATCCGCGCGACGAGCGACCGCGGGACCGAGTTCACCGCCGGGCCGTTTGTATTTCGGACCGACTTCATCGCGCCGGACATCGAGCTTGACACGTCGGTGATGAGCGGGCGAATCGGCGGCCCGGTCGTCCTGAGCGGCGTGGTGACCGACGATGTCGCGGTAAAGAAAGTCTTCTATCGGATTGGAAAAGAGGACTATCCGATCTCGCTCACGTCGATCGACTCCGGTTATCGTTTCGAAGAAACGATCTCGGCGGCGAAGATAAGCGCCGAAGGAACGGTAGTTCGAATTGTCGTCGTCGACGAGGCCGGAAACACCGCGGTAGCCTATCGGACCTTCAGCAATGCGCCCCGCTACGTGCCCGACGCTGAAGCGACGGCCGACCCGAAACCTCTTTTGAGTATTCTCTTTCCGGAAGAAGGCGCCGTGCTGTTCTCCGACGACCTCTCCGACGGGGCGCTCTACGTGTCGGGCATCGTCACCGGTGTCCCGTCGGTGGGGAGCATCGTTTTCTCGCTCGACTCCGGCGAGGAACGTCGGATAGCGCCGGGCGAGGTGTTTGAACTTCGGCTGCCGGCTCTCGAACCGGGGATGCATCGCGTTACCATGCGCGCGACCTCGAATCTCGATGTACCGGGAAACAGCGTTCGCGTCGGTTTCGAGATAGCCTCCGATCCCTATGAGATCGAGCTCGCGACGGTGGAAAGGGTCGGCGCCGAATCGATTCCCTTTCGGCCCGGAATGATCCTATCGCGGACTCCCGGGATCGCGATCGTGGGGACCGTTTCGGCGGGTCGATCGATCCGAACGCTCTCCTACTCGATCGACGAAGGCGACCCGGCGTCGTTGCGTTTTTCAACCGCCGAAGACGGCAGCCGGATATTTTCGATACCGGTGCGCCCGAGCCGGGCGCTCGGACGTCACGACATCGCGGTAACGTCCACCGACGAGTACGGCAAGGAAATAGTCCACGAGTCCTTTTTCTACCTTGTCGAGCCGGTCGACGAAAGGGAAATCCGAACCTCTCCGGGCGTCTATTACGCCGAGGTCGATCCGCGAAACGCACCGCCGGCGCAGCCGGTGCTGCTTGAACCCGGCGATTCACTGCACGCGCGGTACGCGGGAAGACCGCTCTCCTCGGTCGCCGCATCTCCGGAGACCGAGGTCGTCGTCCTGGATCGTGACGGAGACCGACTGACGGTCCGGGCAACGCGCCCGGGCGTCGTGCAGGACTTCCGAATCGTCGCAACGAGCATCGACGGAGAGGAGTTTGCGTCGCGTCCCATAACGATTGTCGTCGACTCGGGGCCACCGTCGATTTCGATCGATAAGAACTACGTCGGAGTCCGGATTCGCGATTCGTTGAAGATCGGCGTCTCCGTCGAGGACGACCTGGGCATCGCTCGAATCGAAACGGCGATTCGCGCGTCGACCGCCCCCCTCTCGCGCGCCGAATTGCGGTATCGGGCGGCGCCTCGCGCAATCGAAGCGACTCCCGCTACCGAAGCGCCGGCAGCGGCGGAGACCCCCCCCACGGAGACGCCGGCGGCGGCGACGCCGCCGGGAACCTCCGCTGCACAGACCGCCGCGGAAGCGGCGGCGGAGACCCCCGCCGCAGAGACTCCCACGGAAGCAACCCGCGACAAAGCGACGACCGACGCCGAACCGCCGGCGGTGCCGGCCGCCGATTCCGGCGCGGCCGTTCTCCGGCGTGAACAGACGATAACGCTGTCCACCGACGGCATCGCCGACGGGCCCGTCGAGATCTGGATCCGCGTGACCGACGAGTCGGGAAAAACGCGGGAAATCGTCATCCCGGTGCTGAAGGACTCGACCCCGCCGGCGGTTATTCAGCTCACTCCGCCGTCGGGCGACAAGGTCAACGGACTGTTCACTCTCGCGTTGCGCGCCGTCGACGACTCGCCGATAGAATCGATCGGCTTTAGCGACGACGGAGAAACCTTTGTCCCGGTTAACGCGGCAAAGCTCTTTTCCTACGATCTTGATCTCGCCGGGTACGAAGAGATCCCGGATGTATTCCTTTTCTCACTGACCGACGCCGCCGGGAATACCGCCGAGTTCATCCCGGCGCTGGATCTCGATTT
This sequence comes from Spirochaetota bacterium, assembly GCA_024275515.1. Classification (GTDB taxonomy): domain Bacteria; phylum Spirochaetota; class Spirochaetia; order ARS1246; family ARS1246; genus JAJRYZ01. The sequence continues at coordinate 15,269 of JAJRYZ010000110.1, read as the reverse complement.
GGAAAAAGACAGGCCGGTCGTCGATATGCAGTTGCCTGAGCAGAACTCGGTAATACGCAGCGACTTCATCGTGTCGGGCATGGTGTTCGACGACGACGGGGTGGCGGAGATCCGGTACAGCGTCGACGGTGGTGAGTTTATCGATCTGGACGGCGGCAACAGCTTCGAGATTCCGATTCGTCTCGATGAAATAAGCGACAACGAGCACATCGTCGAAGTTGAGGCTTTCGATCTCGGCGGTGTGAGAAGCGCCGTCGTTTCGACGTCGTTCATCGTGTCAAAGGAAAGTCCGGTCTCTTCACTGCTCGCCCCTTCGATCAAGAGTACGGTGCGCGGAGTAGTGACGATCTCGGGAGAAGCATTCGATGCCAACGGAATCGAGGAAGTCTTTCTCTCCTTCGACAACGGGAACACTTTCAACCGCACCGCCGGGACCGAGTCATGGAGCTATACGTTCGACACGCGAACACTGATCGACGGAACCTATTCGCTGCTCATCCGGGCGGTCGACTCTACCGGGAGCGAGGGTCTTTACACGTCGTTACTCAACGTCGACAACACTCCGCCGGAGATATCGCTTGCCGGTCTGTTCGACGGACAATCGATTACCGACACTATTCTTCTTCAAGGCGGCGCCGAAGACTCGATTGGTCTGGAGGAACTGTACGCCGAAATCGAAGTTCTCGAGAACGGACCCCAAATCGACGGGCTTCGTTTCGACCTCGAAACCGACCGCATCGTGCTGGACGCCCTGGACGTCTCCTCGCTTCCGCCCGGGTGGTACAATCTCCGCATGACCGCGGTCGACAGGGCGCGGAACGTCGCCTACGTCAGCCGAAATTGGCGCAAAATCGCCGCCGACGAGTACAGCAGGATAGACATCCTCTTCCCCGCGCCGGGAGAGCGACTCGCCGGAGAGTTCGCGATGCAGGGTCGCCTCAAGACGACGAAGCTTCCCGACAAAGTTGCGGTGTACATCGACGGAGAGTTATTCGAGGCGGCCGGGATAGGCGAAAACGGATACTTCAGCACGACCATCGCTCCCGAGTTGCTCGAGGCGGGCAAACACAGCGTGCGCGTCGAGACGACACTGCCCGACGGCGCCGTCGTTTCGACCCCCGATCTGCGCTTCGTCTACGAACGAGAAGGCGCCTGGATCCGAATCGACACCTTTTCCGCCGGAGATTTCGCGAGCGATCGTCCATGGGTGCACGGACGCGCCGGGTATTTCGTCGTTCCCCGATCCGGCGACCCCGAGGCCCCGGAGGAGGGCCGAGAGATTCAACGCATCGAGTACAGTCTCGACAACGGACGGACTTTTCGTGCCGCGAGGGGGCGCGCCTCGTGGCAATTTCGTCTCGAGACTCTCGATCTCCCGGACGAAACGCTCAACATTATGGTCAGGGCCGTTTTTCGGAACGGAGAACGCGCCGTAGCGAAGACTCAGGTGCTCGTCGACGATACCGATCCGTCGGTAACACTGCTTTCCCCGGAGGAGGGGATGCGGTTTAACGACACGATCCGGATGAGAGGCGCCGCTTTCGACGCCAACGGGCTGAGAGAAGTGGCGGTTCAGCTTCGCAAAGGCGGGAAAGGCCGGTACGAGGTCCCATCGTTCATACAGGGACTGTACCTCGACGCGCGGGTCCTCGGCGCCACCTTCTGGGAAGCGGGAGCGGGGCTTACTTTCTTCGACAACAACGTCAAGCTGCAGGTCCAGGTAGGGATGGCGCCGCCGGGAAGGTTCAGCGGCTTCGTCGTCGGAGCGAAGCTTCTCGCGAACATCGCGTTGCTCCCCTATTCGGTCCTGACGCAAGACCTCGCCTTTCTCTCATCGAGTCTCGCGATAGGCGCCACCTTCTCCTACTTCACGATGTCCGAAGGAACGATCAGCTTCGGCAACGAAGGCCTTGTCCTTGCCGCCGTCATAGGCCAGCTCGAGATCGCGAGATTCGACCTCGATCGCTTGGGGCTCGACTGGCCGGTTCTGAAGGCGCTGTCGTTGTACGCCGAGGGTCAACTCTGGTTCATATCGTCGGATGTTCAGGGAGGAGTCGCGAGCAGACTCGCTTTCGGGATACGCTCCGACATTTTTTAGTCGCTATGTGAGCGGCGACCGCTTCTCTCCGAATGAAGCTCGGGTGGAGAGGTTACCCGCGAATCTCGCTCTCGTAACGTTTCAATGTAGCCAACTCGCGCGGCAGGTGGGACTCGTACGGGTCCGACCAGTTGATCCACTCGCCGCTGACAAACCCGTCGTAGTCGATCGAATGCAGCAGCTCGACGGCGCGCCTATGGTCTACGAAACCGGTTCCGATGGGCGCAAGATCCCCGTTCGGAACGTCTTGATCGTGAACATGCACGTGTCGAATCCATGGACCAAGCGCCCTGAACGACTCGTCGATCGTCGCGTTACCGGTCCGGACGGGGTGAAGAATGTCCCAGTTGACCGCGATGTGCCATTGATCGACACGTTTCATCACCTCGGCGACGTCGGTCGGATCGCACCAGTCGTCGTGAGTTTCCATGCAGACGAACACGCCGCGCTCGGCCGCATGGCTCGCCAGCGCTCCCAGCGCCTCCGCCACGAAGCCGACGGCAGCCGCCCGGTCGAGCCCCTCTGCGAGTTTTCCACCGAATACGCGGATCCGCTTCGAGTCGAGGTCGGCGGCAAGGTCGATCGCCGAATGTGCGTCGGCGATGTTCCGCTCGGTCGTCTCGGGGTCGGCGAAGCGACAGGAAGTCGCGATACAACCGATATCAACGTTTTTGGCGGCGGCGGCGCGCTTGGCGTTTTTTCGCTTTTCGGATGAAAGGTCGATCTCGATTCCGTGCTTGTGCTTCGCATCGATTCTGATCTCCACGCCGTCGTACCCGATCGACGCGGCGAGGTCGACGATCTCGCCGAAGGCGAGATCGGGCGTTGAGAAAGTCATAAACGAATACTTCATTACGAATCCTCCGCACGTTCGAGTATCACGCACCGGCCCGTTTCGGCCGATTCGTAGATTGCGTCGGTCATCCTCTGGACGATCAACGCCTCTTCAAGGGTCGTGGCCGGCTTGCGTCCCGTATCGATCGATTCGGCGAAATCGACGATAGGTCCCGCGTGGATGTGGAAATCGGGGCAAGCACTCGATTCGGTCCGCTCGCACTCGGCGCCTCGCTCGGCCGACGAACTCACGAGTTCGACCGCATCGTCGGCCGTGTCGGCCATATCGAACCGGACGGATCCCGACTCGCCGATGATTTCCCACGAGGCGTCGGCCTTTGCCGCCATATACTCCCCGCGTTCAAGGCTGATGAGGACTCCGCCGTCGCAGCGGATAAGCGCCGTGTAGTAGGTCTCGGCGGTGGAGCCTGAAGGGACGTGAGAACGAAAGATTTCAGGGATCTGCCATGTCTGCGCAAACACGGTCAGCGGGCGCAGATCGAAGGAGAACGCACCGAGGAGAAAATCGATATCGTAACAGCCCCAGTTGACGAGGATTCCGCCGCCGTTGAGCTCGCGTTTGAGCCGCCATTCGGGCTTCGGAGCGGTCGGCGCGCCGGTCGCCGGGACGATCGCCCGACTCCTCACCATCCGGATAGGTCCCAGTCTCCCGCTTTCGACGATGTCGCGTATTCGGCGCGCCCGCGCCGAGAATCTGAATCGCGAAGAACAGCAGGCGCCCACGAGGTCGCCGCGTGCTTCGATGAGCCTGCGCACGTCCGCCGAGTGCATCGCGACCTGCTTTTCGAGCAAGACATGCTTCCCGGCCGCAAAAGCGTCGAGCGCCGTTGCGGTACGTTCGGCGGTTGGGAAGGCGAGCACGACGGCGTCGACCGACTCGTCGCCGATCAAATCGCTTCCGTCGGAATACGCGGCCTCGGGCGAAAACTCCCGCACCGCCGTATCCAGCCGCTCCCCGATGCGGTCGGCAATCGCCTGGATTCTGATTCGCGGATCCTGCATCGCAGCCTTGAGGTGCTCGGTTCCGATGACTCCACACCCCACCACGCCGATTCGTATCATGGCACCATAATATGAGAGGAACGGTGGATAGGCAATCGTGCGAGCACGGCCGTGAATTACCCCTCGAAGACCGGCAATGATATACTTCTATCGAGGAGGCTCCGCATGACCATTACCGCGTTCTCCGCATCGCCGAGAAACCGCAGCAACAGCGACGTCCTCGCCGATGCGTTACTCGAAGGCGCCGCGACGGCGCGCAACGACGTCCGTACCGAAAAGCACCGATTGCGCGATTACCGAATCGAACCGTGCACCGCCTGCGATGTATGTCAGGAGCGCCTCGACACGCCGTGCGTGATCGACGACGACATGCAAGGCCTGATCGACGCGCTCCTCGGGAGCGACGTCATCGTCCTCGCATCGCCGGTCTACTTCTTCAGCGTCAGCGCCCAGTTGAAACTGTTTCTTGACCGCTCCTACGCCCTCGGCGGGGGCGGCCGATGGGACGCCCTCGCGGGGCGCAAGTTCGCCGGGGTGCTGACCTACGGGGATTCCGACCCGTTGCTCTCCGGCGTCTCAAACGCGGTGGGAACGTTTCGCGACGCCTGCCGTTTCCTCGGCATCGACCTCGTGGGAATTGTGCACGCAAGCTGCGACAAACCGGGAGAAGTCGCCTCGAACGCCGCGGCGATCGAAAAGGCCCACGCGCTCGGCGCGCGATGCGTCGCCGCCGGCCTGTGATACGATAGCAGCATGATCAATCTCGACCGTCACTTCCCTCGATACGAGTCGTACTCGCCGGCCGTTCCGGTGTGGTGTATCACCCCGGGCATCGACGGGTGCGTTCATCGATTCTTCGACACCTCGCCGATCAGCCCGTCGGGACGATGGGTTGCGCTGACGCGACTTCCCGACGAATCCCGCCTCCCCGCCCCCGACGACTCCGCAGAGGTCGTGCTGGTCGACTTGCACAACGGCGCCGCCGAGGCGGTCGCCGTCAGTCGGTGTTTCGACGCGCAGCTCGGCGCCGGAGTGCAGTGGGGTGTGAGCGACTCCGAGCTCTATTTCAACGACCTGTCCCGGGAAGGAGGAAAACCGCGCGCCCACGCCGTCCGGCTCGATCCGGCCGCCGGAACGCGAACCGATTTGGCCGGTCCGGTCTACATGGTGTCACCGGACGGTTCGTTGTCCGCCTCGCCGTGTCTTCTGCGTATGCCGCTGACACAACCGGGTTACGGCGCGGTCGTCTCCGCCTCTCATCTCCCTTACAACCGGGGAGCGGATCCGGACGACGGCATTTTCGTTACCGACAACCGAACGGGCGAAAGTCGACTTTTCATTTCGTTCGCCGAGATCGTGGCGCAGATCGAACCCGATCTGGCTGCGGCTTTTCAACGCGCCGGCGCGGACCTTGCCGAACGCGATCTGTACGGCTTCCACGTCAAATGGAACCCATCGGGCGATAAGCTGCTCTTCGTTGTGAGGGCGCGAACGCGCGATCCGGCGGTGCAGTTGCTCAACGTCGTCGTGACGGTTGACGCGGCGACGAAACGCGCATGGCTCTCGATGCCGCCCGACGTCTGGCGCCGCGGAGGTCACCATCCGAACTGGCATCCCGACGGAGTCCACGTCGTCATGAACCTGAAATACCCGGACGACGAGCTTCGCTTCGTGCGGTATCGTTTCGACGGCGAAGGACTCGAAGTGATCGCCGATCCGGTTGAAGGCAGCGGTCATCCATCGTTTCATCCGAGCGGAAATTGGATTGTCACCGACGTCTACGAGCACGGCAGGCTCGCCTATCCCGACGGAACGACCTCGATCCGCTTCATCGACGTCTCCGGCCGAAAAGCGAGAGAGATCATTCGAATTCGCACGCGACCCGACTATCACGGTCCGGGCCGGGAGCTCCGTGTCGACCCGCATCCTGCGTGGGATCGATCGTTTACCCACATCGCTTTCAACGCCTGTCCCGACGGCGTCCGGAAAGTATTCATCGCCGACCTTTCCGCGTTGGTGACATGAGCGAAACGAATCGATAGAGTGTCGCCATGGCAGACACAATTCGTATCGGCGTCATCGGCGCCGGGTCGATGGCCACACGCGTCCACGTTCCGTCGCTGTTTGAAATCGAAGACGCGGAGGTCACGGCGATCTGCGACCGCATCCCGTCGCGAGCTCAAGAGCTCGCCGAGAAGTTCGGTATCCGGTCGGTCTACACGCAGCAAGAAGAGATGCTCGCAAAGGAACACCTCGATGCGGCCGTGGTTCTCGTCGAACCGGCGAGTCTCTATCACGTCGTACGTCGCTGTCTCGAGGCGAAGCTCCCGGTTTTTATGGAAAAACCTCCCGGGACCAGTTCGTTTCAGGCGGAATCGCTTTCGCGCGCCGCCGAAGAGGCGGGCGTCACGCTTGCGGTTGGTTTCAACCGGCGCTACATTCCGCTCGTGCGGCACGTCGTGAATTACGTTCGGGAGCGAACCGAGATTACTCAGATCGAGGGTCGGTTTATGAAAGAGGGACGCGCCGATTTCGATGCGGGAAGCCTCAGCGCTTTTCCCTCCGACGCCATTCATTGCGTCGATCTCGTCCGCTCGATCGCGAACTCGGAACCGGAAGCCGCAGCCACCGTTGTCTCCCGCTCCAACGACGTGGTGGACAATATGTGGAACTCGGTATGCCGATTCCGGAACGGAATCACCGCGACTATCCGGTCGAACTATCAGACCGGCGGCCGGGTACACACCTTCGAGCTCTTCGGTCCCGGAGTAAGCGCCTTTATCGACCTCGGCTTTGCGCAGTTCAGCTGCAGCGCGCGGGTAGTTCTCGGCTCGGGCAATCAAGGCTACTCTCTCGCGGCGACCGGCGCGGGAGCCGTCGAAGTCGTCGAGTTCGACGGTTTCGAAATCGCCGGGAGCGACGAGTTCCGCAAGTACTACGGGTACTATCAGGAGGTGGAGGATTTCGTGCGGTGCCTCACCGAAGGGGGCCGGCCGATATGTACGATCGCCGACGCCGCCGCATCGTTCCGCATGGTCGATTTCCTGCTGTCAAGCGCCATATGAAAGACGGCATTCTCGGTCCCTTGGTCTCCTCTCCGATGGTTGTACGACACCCCGGGAATCCGGTGCTCGCCGCCTCCGACGTCCCGTTCCCCGCCACGCTCGTGTTCAACGCCGGTGTGGCCAAGTTCGACGGCCGCTACGTCATGATCTTTCGCAACGACGTGTGCGAACGTGATCCATTCAAAAGCCTCGAAACCAATCTGGGGCTCGCCGAAAGCGTCGACGGCGTGCGCTGGACGGTTCACGACCGCCCGGTCCTGACTCAGGATGACGCGCGTCGACTCGGAGCGAAGTTCTACGCCAATCGCGGCGGCGAGATGATTCGGCGTATCTACGATCCGCGCATCACGATCCTCGACGGCGTCGTGCACCTCTGCTTCGCGGTCGACACGCCGCACGGCGTTCGCGGCGGGATAGCCGTAACCGACGACTTCGAACGATACGAGTTCATCAGCATGTCCGCTCCCGATAATCGGAACATGGTGCTGCTCCCCGATCGAATCGGCGACAGAGCCGTCAGGCTGGAACGGCCGTTCCCCGTCTACGGGCGACCCGAAGCCGAAACGTTCGACATATGGATCGCCGACTCGACCGACCTCATCAGGTGGGGCAATCACGACCTTGTGCTCGGGGTCGAAGACGTGCCGTTCTCAAACGGCAAGATCGGTCCGGGGGCGCCGCCGGTTCGCACCGAGAAAGGGTGGCTTACCCTCTTCCACGCAACCGACGTCGATCCGTCGCGCGGCAAGAACGGGTGGGAGGAGACGTGGAAAAAGCGGTACACGGTCGGAATCATGCTGCTCGACCTCGACAATCCGGCGAAGGTGATCGGGTTGTCCCGCGCGCCGCTCATGGCGCCGGAGGCGCCCTACGAAGTCGACGAAGGTTTCAGGACGAGCGTCCTCTTCCCCGGCGGAATGATTCTCGAACCCGACGGGGAGGTGAAGATCTATTACGGCGCCGCGGACACCGTCGAGTGTCTCGCGACGGCTTCCGTCGACGATCTACTCTCTCTCGTGACGCGGCCGTAACACCTCGCGTGTTCCGGAACTCTTCCGCATAGTGCTTAGTGGCGAGAATCCTGTGGATTCGAAGCGACGGCCGCCACGGGTGGACCTGTCGGCCGCGCCGCCACCCTCCATGTGGGGTTGTCCACAGGATTCTCGCCACTAGGTAATGCTTGACAAATACGGTCATGCACATGACGATGCGCCATGACTACTCCGATCAATTGTTGGGAGTTCAAGCGATGCGGCCGCGAACCGGGCGGAAAGAAGACGCGCAAATACGGTGTCTGCCCGGCCGCGACGGCTACGGAGATGAACGGCATCAATCGCGGAGTAAACGGAGGTCGGTGCTGCTGGTTCGTTTCGGGGACGCGATGCGAAGGGAGGCGACGGGGAACCTTCGCGAAGGCGCTTCCCGATTGTCTGCTCTGCGATTTCTATCAGAAAGTGATGATTGAAGAGGTCAGGTCGACTTCCGGCGCCTCCGAACCCGACCTGAGCCCTCGATAGCCCCACGGATCGATGATTTGAGCGTAGCCCGCTTCGATCTTACGAGCGCGGACGCGAGGCGTCGAGTTCTCCGGAAAACTCGACGCGGTAGATTCTGAGTATCACCATGGTCAAAGCGATGACCATCGGTCCATACAGAAGCCCGGAAACGCCGAAGTACGAAATCCCGCCGATAACACCGAGAAAGACAAAAAACGGTGACATGCGCGCCCGACCTTTCATGAAAAACGGGCGCAGAATGTTGTCTATGCCGCCCACGACGAGAAACGCCCAGAAAACGAAGAAAACGCCCTGCCAGTATGATCCGGTCAGAAAAAGATACGCTATTATCGGAACCGTAATGAGAAACGTCCCGACCATGGGAATCATCGACGAAAAGCCGATCGCGGTACCCCATACGAGCGCCGGGATCCCGACGATGAGAAGACCGATCGCGCCGAGCACGCCCTGGATAAACGATACCAGGAAGGTGCCGAGCAGCACCGCCTGAGTAACGTCGTTGATCTGCGCGAAGATGCGATCGGTTTGAGTCCTTCGCATCGGAAGCAGGTCGCGTAGCGCGTCGATCATTTCGGGACCGTCGCGGAAGAGGAAAAAAAGAACAAAGACGAAAATCCCGAACTTCGAGATGAGATCAAGCGTATTACCGAAGAGCTTCATCCCGCCGTTTACGAAACCACGCGCCGCCGCCTCGCCGAGCGCAACGAGTTGATTTCGAATTTCCGGCGGTCGTCCGAACACGTCGGTATACCATCGCTCGATCTTGTCGACCACCTCCAGGTCGAGCAGCTGCTGAAGCCGGCCTTGTCTGAGCCACTCGACGCCCGAGCGAACGAAATCGGCGCCTTGGGTAAGCAGAACGACGAGAAAGAGGAACACGGGGACGACGATGACGAAAGTCGTCAGTACGACCATAACCAGGGCGGAGAGCGACTTTCGTCGTCCGAGATGTCCGAAGACCCATCGGTAGACCGGATGCGCAAGCCCGGCCAGCAGGATGGCGAGAATAATCGGGCCGAGAAACTCGCGAAGTACGATGAACGAGAGCGAAAGCGCTCCGATCAGCAAAAGAAGAAGAAACGCCCGGAACAGCGACGGGCCGTGATATCTCTTTCCTCTGCGCACGCGGTCTATCGGTTTCATGGCGGCAAGTATAGAGGTGGAAATCGACTTGAGCAATTCGGAGGCTTGACATTTTTCATTCGATAATCGAATAATACGGTCTTCGCAAGATATGGGGAGGCCGAAGCGGTGTCGAGCGAAAGTTGCCGGCATATCGAAACGATCGAAAGAAACGTTCGCCGCATCCACTACCTGCTCGCTCGCAGGACCAAGCCGCTTATCCGGCGATTCGGGCTGACCTCGTCGCGTTTCCATCTGCTGCTCGCGGTGTATCGGAACGGGCCTCTCCACATGCGAGAGCTCCACCGCCACACTCACGTCACCGGAAGCACCGTCACCAGTCTCGTCGACGGTCTGGAGGAGGCAGGATTCCTCACGCGCTATCGCACACCGCAGGATCGCCGACGCGTCTACGTTCGGGTCACCGATCGGGGCGAATCGTGTATCAATGAAGTCAGAGCCGGTAGGTGCGCGTTGATCGAGGCGGCGATGGCATCGCTTCCTGATACCGAGCGGATCGCCGTGGCAAACACCCTCCGGCACCTCGGCGACCGGCTTCAGGAAACCGACGAACGTGAGGAGAACCGGCCGTGCGATCGTTGATCCGAATTCTCAGATACCTCGGCGCCTACCGAGTCCAGGTGTTCGGATCGCTCGCGTTGCTGCTTTTCTCGACGGGACTCAATCTTACGCAACCCAAATTCGTCGAATGGGCGGTGGACTTCGGAATATCCGTCGGCGAGATTCGCTCGGTCGTCATCGCGGCGATGGGGATATTCGTCACCGCACTGTTCGGCGCCGGCGCAAATTTCGCCAGCGGTGTGCTGCTCGTCAAGGCCGGCCAGGGAATGGGTTTTCAAATGCGAAACGCGCTGTTCAAGAAGGTGCTCTCATTCTCTTTCGCCGATCTCGACACGTGGCGCACCGGCGAGCTTCTCGTGCGGATCAATTCCGACGTCAACACGGTCCGAATGTTCATCCGTATGGGACTGCTCATGATCGTCCAGTCGGTCATCATGCTCGTCGGGAGCGTCATCGTGATGCTTTTCACCAATGCGCGGTTGAGCATAATCATGATCGTCATCCTCCCTGCTACATTGCTGTTCTTTTTCCTCTCCGCGTCATTCATTCGGCCGTTGTTCCTGAAAGTCCGCCGTCGGCTGGACGAAGTGAACAACGTAATTCAGGAAAACATCGCCGGCGCAAAGGTCGTTCGCGCGTTCGCCCGCCGGAAGCATGAGCAGGGGCGGTTCGACAGACGCAACAGCGACTTTCTCGCGCTCTCGCTCAAGGTCGGCTACATCGTTGCGATAACCTTTCCTTTCCTTTTCTTTCTCGGACAGCTCGCCATCGTGCTCGTCTCGTGGTTCGGCGGCGTGCAGGTTATCGAAAACGTCCTCGATCCGACCGCCTACGGGCTTACGCTCGGACAACTCCTCGCATTCAATAACTACGCTCTTATGGCAATGTGGCCGATCATGGCCCTCGGAATGGTACTCAATTTCATATCGCGCGCCTCGGCGTCCGCTCAGCGAATCGAGGAGCTTCTGGCGGAAAAACCCGACATTCGCGATCGGCGGGACGCTCGGCGACCGGTGCGGCTTGCCGGCGCCGTCGAGTTCCGAAACGTGACTTTCGCCTACGGCGCAGGCGAAAACGCCCTCGACGGGATCGATCTGACCATCGCCGCCGGTGAAAAAATCGGTATCCTCGGCCGAACGGGAGCGGGCAAATCGAGTCTTGCCTACCTCATACCGCGGTTTTACGAACCGGCGTCGGGGAGCGTGTTGGTCGACGGCGCCGACGTTCGCGACATCAGCGTCGCCTCGCTCCGCGAACGAATCTCTTTGGTACTGCAGGAAAGTATTCTCATGTCGGGCACCGTCCGTGAAAACATCGGTTTTGCGCGCCCGGACGCGAGCGAGGATGAGTATCGGCGGGCCGCCCGTATCGCGTGCGCCGACGAGTTTATCGAGGAGAAGGAAGACGGTTGGGACGAACCGGTCGGGGAGCGGGGAACGGGGCTCTCCGGGGGGCAGCGACAGCGAGTCGCCATCGCGCGCGCGATCCTCTCGGACCCCGATATTATCATCCTCGACGACGTCACTTCGTCGGTCGACGCCCACACCGAGCGACGCATCGTAACGAATCTCTACTCGGCGCTGAAAGACAAGACGGTGATCATCATCAGCCAAAAGATCAATACGATCATGCTTGCCGACCGAATAATCGTGCTCGACGGCGGGCGGATTATCGGCGTCGGGACTCACGACGAGCTGGTCGACGCCAGTCCGATGTATCGCGAGATCTTCGAGACTCAAAGCGCGGAGATTCGCGCGTGAGCGACGGCCGACCGACCCGCGGCGCCGACCCGCACGCAGGCGCCGAGCGGTCCGGAATACGGGTCGGACGTCCGGGAGGCGGTCGATTCGGCGGACGAGTCGAGTCTCCCAAAGATTTCAAAGGAGCGCTCGGACGGCTGGCGCGCTACTTCGGAAAGGAGTGGCCCTCGCTTATCCTCGTGTCGGTCGCGATCGTCGCCGGTTCGGTGCTCAAAGCCACGGCGCCGGCGCGTATCGGGCAGGCGATACGCCGGCACATCGAGATCGCGCCGGACGCCGAAGCGTTCGCCGCGGCCATGACGACGGTGTTGTTTATTTACGTGGCCTCATGGCTGGCGGGTGCGATAAGCAACGCGTTCACCGTCAGAATCGGGAATCGCCTCGTCTACCGGATGCGCCGTGACGCCTTTGCACATCTACAGCGGCTGTCCATGTCGTATTTCGACGCCCGCGGAGTGGGCGACATCATTTCCCGGGTTACCAACGACGTCGAGATGATCTACAACGCACTCACCAACGGTTTTACGAGCCTGCTCGGCGGCCTGTTCTCGATCGTCGGAATCCTTATCGCGATGATCGTTCTCGACCTGCGAATGAGCCTGGTAGTACTTTCGGTGTTGCCGTTTATGGTCATCATAACCGCGTCGATCGGAAAGCTCGTTCGAAGAGCTTTTCGGGAGAACCAGCGGCTCATCGGACAACTCACAGGCAGAATTCAAGAATCGATCACAGCCGTCAAGGTAATCAAGTCGTTCCATCGGGAAAGCCAGACCTACCAAGCGTTCAGCCGACTCAACGCGGAGGCCCGAAAGGCCGGCGAACGTGCGGAGGTCGTCTCGTTCATGTTGCATCCGATCATGCGATTCATCAACGGGCTCGCCCTTGCGCTCGTCATCGGCGTCGGCGGGGCGCTCGTGTTAAAGCGGGACGGGACCTTTTCCATCGGGCTCCTCACCGCCTTCGTGCTCTACTCCAGGCGCTTTTTCGAACCCCTACGACAGATAACCAACGTGTACAACCTGATTCAGTCGGCACTCGCCGGCGCCGAACGAGTCTTCGAGATTCTCGATACCAAACCGGCCGTCGTGAATGCCCGAAACGCGGTTCCCATCGACGACATCGCGGGAAACGTCGAATTCCGCAACGTTACCTTCGGGTACTTTCCGGACCGGACCGTGCTGGAAAACGTATCGCTTGAAGCTAAACAGGGAGAGGTGGTCGCCATAGTCGGGCCGACCGGAGCGGGAAAGACTACGCTCGTGAACCTGCTTTCCCTATTCTACGACGTCGATTCCGGCGCTATTCTTATCGACGGGAAAGACATAAGAGAAATCGATATCGACTCGCTGCGTACCAAAATGGGCGTTGTTCTCCAGGAACCGTACTTTTTTGCGACGACGATCATGGAGAACATTCTCTACGGTGGCCGAGGCGCGAGCGAACAAGACGCGATTCGAGCGGCCGAGCTGTCGAAGGCCGATGCGTTCATTCGCCGACTTCCCGACGGGTATGGGACCGTGCTGCTCGAACGCGGGATGAATATCTCGCAGGGAGAGCGCCAGCTCCTTCCGATCGCGCGCGCGATTCTCGCAGACCCGAAAATCCTCATTCTCGACGAGGCGACTTCGAACGTGGACAGTCTGACCGAATCGCTCATCCGGCAGGGTCTGCTTCGGCTGATGGCCGGGCGAACGAGCTTTATCATCGCGCACCGCCTCTCGACGATACGCAACGCCGATCAGGTGCTCGTCGTTCACGACCGGCGCATTATCGAGCGCGGTACGCACGCACAACTGATGGCGTCCGACGGATTCTATGCCCGACTCTACAGGCTGCAATTCGAAAAGCCGGAAATCACCGAGGATATGGAAGTTTAGGGGTGCGAGCGATCAGGCGCCGTATATCGCCGGATTGACCACGTACCGGGGGCGGCCCCCGTCGAGTACGCGGATGAGCTCGTCCATCCCCAGTTCCCTGTTTCGCCGGAAGCTCTCTTCGGAATACCACGCGATGTGGGGGGTCACCAGCGCGCCGGCGCACGAGAGGATCGGCTCCTCCGGCGCCGGTGGTTCCCGCTCGAGCACGTCGATCCCGGCGCCGCCGAGCCTTCCTTCGTCGAGCGCACGGACCAACGCGTCCTGGTCGACGATCGCACCACGCGCGGTATTGACGAAGACCGCTTCCGCGCTCATCCTGTCGAACGCAGCGCCGTCGAACAGGTGTCGAGTCTCGCCGGTCAGCGGAGCGTGCACGCTTATGCAGTCGGACGATTCGAGAAGCTCTGAAAACTCGTAGCAGCGTCGAACGCCGCACATTTCGAAGATATCGTCGGCAAGATAAGGGTCGTAGGCGGCCGGTTCGAATCCCATTCCCTTCGCCTTTCCGACCAGCGCGCGGCCGATCTTGCCGAGTCCGACGATGCCGAGCCGTCTCCCGCGAAACTGAAATATCGGTCTCGCGTAGTCGTATCCCCATATCGCCGTCGTCGTTTTCGGCGTCGTCAGGTGAAGCTTCCTCGACACCGCGAGCAGCAACGTCATCGCGTGATTCGCCACATCCTCGCTGCAATACGTGGGGCTGTTCGAAACCGGCACGCGACGGTCGGTCGCCGCTTGAACGTCTACGCAGTCGTATCCTACCGAGAGCGTCATGATAAACTCGCACCGCTCCATCGCATCGATGAGTCTGCGGGTCACCGGTTGAGCGATGACGACGATCGCCGACGCCTCCCGGGCGGCGTCGAGAAGCTCATTCTCCGACATCCCGCGACCGGAGATCAATCCGTATCCGGCGGCGCCGAGCCGATCGGCGAAGTAATCAAGGCCGCCGAACTTCATGAACAGCCGCTCGCCGGCAAACAACACCCGCTTCATAGACGCCTCCTTGATGAGAATCCGACGAATCTTACGGCCGCTCGCTCTTCGCGTCAACGCGAAGGAGTTCTCTCTCTTCTTCCGGCCACGGTACCACGCCTCGCTGACACCTTCGCGATTACACGCTACTCTGTTGCGATGAGCAGAGTCATAGACCTTCGAGACACCTATCTCGCGCTTCTCGCGCGCGATGTCGATCGGAACAAAACCCGATTCGATCCGGACACGGGGCGATTCATGACCGACACGGGCTGGGCCGTGACCAATCAGGACATCGTCTATCCGCTCGCGCTGCTTTTTACGACGCCGGGCAACCGCTGGTACCGAGACGAGTCGCTGTACGCGATGGCGACTCGCGGAGGCGACGCGTGGCGCGATTTTCAGAATCCCGACGG
>JAJRYZ010000109.1 GCA_024275515.1 Spirochaetota bacterium | reverse complement strand
TTCCCACGGCGGTGGTCGGCGGCGACGAGAATCGTCGCGAGGCGTCCGTAGACCGGCGACAGAGGAGAAGATGATGCAGAATGAACCGAAAGCGAAAGGTACACTGCTGGAAAGATGGGCGCGCTGGGCGGTGGTCGGCTGGAAGCGGTCTTTGCTCATCGCGCTGGCGGTAACGATCGCCGCGGGCGTCGGCATCTCGATACTTCGGCTCGATTTGACTTTCTACTCGATCATGCCGAAAAACTCTCAGGCTGCGGCGGACCTGGCGGAGATCGTCGAGACTTTCCCCTCGGCATCGACGATCGTCACCGTCGTCTCGGGGGCGCCGGAAACGATCCGTGACGCGGCGGACGCCGTTGCTGAAGCCTACGGTGCGACCGCCTTCGCCGAGCACCTCTCACAGATCAGCGCGCGCATCGACGATGAGTTTTTCCTGGAAAACGGTCTCATGCTCCTTCCCAAAGGACAGATACGACGGCTCCGTCTGCTTCTTGCGGCCACCGCCGCGCGCACCTCGGGCCGATCCTCCGGCGCCTCGAGCATCACGACACTCGACCTCAGGCAGGTTCTGCGGACCTTCGGCGCCGACGGGTACTCATCCTTCGGCGACGGGACCTACTATCTGAACAAGGACGGAACGATGGCGCTGGTGTTCGCGCAACCCACCTTCGGAATCAACGACATGAGCGTATACGCCAAAGTCATACCGCAAATGGAGCGCGCCGCAAAACAAGCCGCCGCGCGCTACGGCGCCGAAGCCGGCCTGACGGGACTGTTGGTCGTGGGAAAAGACGAAATGGAGACGAGCGAGAAGGGACTCGAAGCGTCGATGCTGGTCGCGGTCCTGCTTATCCTCGCGTTGCTGATAGCCGCTTACCGAATGTGGTCGGTACCCTTGATCGTGGGTTTTCCGCTTCTTCTCGGAGTTGTATGGACCGCCGGCGCCGGCGGGTTCATCCTCGGCCGACTCAACATCATGACGGCGATGTACATGGTGGCGCTCGTCGGTCTCGGGGTCGACTACGGCATCCACCTGCTCACCGCCTACCGACAGACGAGGGATACCGGCGCGCAGCGAGTCGACGCGGTAGTCGCGGCCTTCGGCATCTCCGGCAGAGGCATCATCATCGGCGCGATCACGACCGCGGTCGCGTTCTTTGCGCTCGTCGTCGCGGATTCGGATCTTGTTCGGGAGCTCGGCGTCTTCGCGGGATTGGGCATACTCTGCGAGCTCGCGGCGATGATGCTCGTCGTTCCGGCCCTGCTCGGTTTCCGGGCTTCGCGACTCGACAGACGCCCCCATAAAACCGCGCGCCGGCGCGGATTTGCCTCACCCGGACCGCTTGCCGCCGGGGCGGCCCCCGCCGCTTCTCCGCGCACCTCCCGCGCGCTGATTCTTGTTCTGGGGGCCGCCGCCGTGACGACCGCGCTCGCCACGCAGGCCGGAAAGGTTGAGGTGGAGAACAATCTGATGAATATGGAAGCGAAGGGACTCGAATCGGTCGAACTGCAGGACGTCATGGTCGAAGAGTTCGGCATGGCGCCGGACACCCTTGCCGTCATCGCGGAGTCGCCGAACGAGGCATACGAGCTTACGAAGGCACTGGAGCGCCTCGACACGGTCTCTGCGGTCGATTCGATCGCGTTTTATCTACCGCCGCCGGATGTTCAGGATGCAAGACTCGAGGAGATCGGCCGTCTTCGAACCGTTCTCGATGCGATCCTCGCGGACGACGGTTCGCCGCTGGCGCCGCTCGCGAGAGCGCTCCTGCCGTTGACCGAGGACGCGACTATTACGCTCGACGATGTTCCCGACGACGTGAAGGCGACCTATTTCGCCCCCGGTGGAAAACGCAATCTCGTTACGATCGTTCCCGAAGAGAACCTCTGGATACGCCAAAATCGTGATGCGTTGACCGCCGAGGTGGCGACCGTCACCGACAGGGCCACCGGAATGGTGCTGACCGCCGATCAAATGACGAAGATTGCGGAACAAGACGGCCGCACCGCGGCCCTTGCGGCGGTGATCACGATTTTCATCGTATTGCTCATCGATTTTCGCAATCTTGCGACGGCGATACTGACCTTGACGCCGCTCGCCTGCTCGTTTCTGTCGCTCTTCGGAATCATGGCGCTCACCGGCATCAAGTTCGATTTCGTCAACATCATCGCGGTGCCGCTGCTCATCGGCATCGGGATCGACGACGCGGTGCACATCACGCATCGTTATCTGATCGAAGGTCGCGGCAGTATACGCAGGACCGTCAATCTTACCGGTCGCGCGATACTGCTGACCACACTCACGACGATCATCGGGTTCGGGTCGTTTATCCCGTCTCCGATGCGGGCGATGCGTAGCACGGGTATCGTTCTGTCGCTCGCGATGGCGCTGGCGTTTCTCTACTCGGTTCTGCTTCACCCGGCGCTTTTGTATCTCTTTCGCGAACGTCTCGGTATCCGGATCTCTCCCGTGGGTCGGGGCGGAATCGCCGGCGAGAGGTAGAGGTAGCGCCTAGCGCGGCTCGGCGGCGTCGAATAGCTCGCGAGCGACCGCGAGCAGCATCATCGGCATCCCGATGCCGCGGGAGTTGCGAGTTTCAGGATTAATCTTCGGCGGCAGCAGTCCCGGGGTTGTGTAGTGTCGAATGATCAGCTCGAAGAGCTCCTCCGCGTCGGACAACGCCCGCTCGTCGCCGGCCGCGCGGCCGTAGGCGGCGAAGGCGAGCACGCCGAAACACTCCGAGAACAGATACCGTCGTTTTCTGAGCGGCTTTCCGTCGCGGTCGAGGAGAAAGAACATTCTCCCGTCCTCGTCGAACGCGTGAGTCCGCAGGTGGTCGACACCCCCGTTCTTCTCGGCGCCGCTAATCACCGCCTTTCTTCTCCCGCTCGTCGCCGCCCGGCGGAACAATGAGAAAAACCTTGTCGGAGTATAGATCGAGCCTTCGCTCTACCATCGCTTCCAATAAACCGCCGACCGCCCGGCGTCCCTCTTCGCTGTCGCCGATGAACGAAGCGGTAAACTCATCGATCGCTTTGGACCGACGTTCTTCGGACGCCATACTCAGATTCCACGCGAAAATCGCCATGCTGTAGCGCGTAGCGAAAGTATCGAACAACCCTTCAAGCGGCTCGGCGAACTCGACGATTATGTCGCGCGCCTTCGGGTGTGCGCCGAGCGGATAGGCCGTCTTGGCGTCCTGCAACGAAAACTTGGATAGAAACCGGTTCACCTCACGCCGGCTCTTCTTTTCTCCCGTCCCCATAAATCCTTCCTACTCGTGACACACGAAGTGGTCGTTCACCAGGATCTCTTCTCCCTCCCATCGGTAGGCCACGAGAAATCCCCCCCGTGCGACGCTATAGTCGAGACACGCCACTTTCGGCGAGAGTATAGCCGGCTTTTTCTCCTCGAGCCAATAGTGGCCGACGAACACCGGCGCCCGGTCGCGATATCCGCCAAACCTCACGGCGTCCCCCGCCGAAACGGGCAGCGCCGCCAGGTCAAGACGCGAGGGAATGACGATGTCGCCGTAGGTGGACGCCGAGGCGTCGAGCCACCAACGCACGCGCATTTCCCGCCGTTCGTTGCCGTCCTTGTCGACAAAGGTCGCCGCCCCGGGCAGATCGATCTCAACCCCTTTTATCACGTTTTGGATCGCATTGAACTCCGGACTTCCGCGCCGCGTCGCCGCGAAGAGAAGCTCGTCGGTCAAAATGTTTCCCGAATCGGAATACCGGCGCAGGATGTCGAGAGACGGTTCGTGCCACGCGGCGTGCACGGCTCTGATGGTCCCCAGATCGAGAAAAAGCGGCAACCGGCGGAACCAGGCGAGATACTCCCGCCATTCGGCCGCGTAACGACGAAACTCACGGAGCGTTTCGATGTGCTGCCGAATGTGTCGGTCGGTGCGCGACCGAAGCGGTCGATGCGGTTCTCCCGGTCGGGAAGTATTGAAACAGACGGCGTTGAACTCGTGGTTCCCCATCACCGCGAGGGCCGACCCGTAGTCCACCATCGACCGTACTATCGAAAGGGTTTGCCGAATCGCGGGCCCGCGATCGATGAAGTCGCCGAGAAACACCGCGGTGTGGCCGTCGAGTCGATAGATTCCGCTTCTTTTTCGGTAGCCAAGCTTTCCGAGAAGGCTCTCAAGCGGCCCGACGTGGCCGTGAATATCGCCGATTATATCGTAGCGCACCGGTTCCGTGCCGAAAAACCCAGGTCAGATGAGTCCGGCGGCGGAGAGACCAAAGACGATCGTGACGAGAAACGACGCGATCGTGGCCCGACCCAACCATCGGTGCATGACCCTGGTCTGCTTCTTGTATCGCTTTGCATTGAGAAAGGCGTAGGCCGCCGAAATCGTCGCGGCGACGAGTATCAGCGAGACGAGCGCGGGGACGGCGTGGGGCGCACGAAAGTGATTGCCGCCGGTGTTTTGCACCATCACGGCGCCGGTAGCGACGCCCAAGACCGCGACGGTTGCCGCGGTCCACTGAACGCTCTTGTGAAGTCTCAACCACCCCTTGTTCTTTTTCCTGCAATACCTCGCTATGCAAACCCCGGTGAGCATGCCCACGACGCCGACGCTCATCGCGGGGACATGCACCGGGAGCAGTTCCGCCCGCCCGAGCGAACGTATGCCGGCGGCCTGCGCAAACGTCGGAGCGTCAATCAGAAGAGCTACCGCGCACATGATGAACCGTTGAGCTTTCATACGTGGACTCCCCTCCGCACAACCTTCCGTCGAACGGTCCGTACGTGCCACATAATGCCGCGCCGGGTCGGCGGAGTCAAACTCGTTCGCGTAACGACGCACCGGCGAGCGCCGCTTGTCTTCGGCCGTCCGTCTACGGGCGCGTGTCTCCCCCTTTCCTCGGCAGCCGCAACAGCGCCTCGACGGCCGCGTTCGCCCGCGCGGCGCTGCTCGACGCCTTTCTGTGGCGAGCGGTGAGCAGATAGAACGCATCGAGGAGACACATCTGACTGACGCGCGAAGAGAGCGCCGCCGCCCTTACCTTGGTTTCGGGAAACGAGGTGCAGATGAAAATGTCGGAAGCATGATGGAGTGGGGAGTGCAAATAGTTCGATATTCCTACGGTAAACGCCCCACGTTTTTTCGCTTGCTCCATCCCCGCGACCGGGGCTGCCGACCGACCCGAATGAGAGATACCGACGACGATTTCGTCCGCACCGACGTTGAGAGTACGGGTAATAATCTGGTAGGCGTCGGTGTACGCGTCGGCGTGGTACCCGAGATGGGAGAAACGAAGCGCGGCGTCGAGAGCGAGATACCCCGACCCGCCGATGCCGATAAACATGAGGCGGCTTGCTTCGTTCGCCTTCTTCGCGCATCGGATAAGATCGCCCGTGTCGAGCATGCTGAGAGTGTCGCGAATGCTCGACAGATTTCCCGCGAATACTTTACCGACGACCGTTTCGTCGGAATCTTCACGGCTTACGCCCTCGTAGATCGAGTCGATCGGAGCCGACGGAGTGTCCCGCGCAACGGTGATTCTCAGATCGTGCAGGTTCTTGAGTCCGAGCTTTCTCGGCAGTCGACTCACCGTCGCGACGCTCACTCCGCCGCACTCCGCAAGCTCGGAAACCGAACGGAACGGGACTTCATCGGGGTGATCGATGATATACTGGACGATCTTTCGCTCGGCGACCGACAGCGACTCTTTCACCGCTTTGAGCCTCGCAAGAAACTCACCCATCAACGCAGATCCCTCCGGGACTCTCCGTCGCCTGAGCCGGCGTCGATGATTCCGGCCGGTCGAATCAGTCGTCGCACCGACTTGACGGAGATGTGTAACAGAATTACCATGCATAGATGGAAAGGTAATTCCGTTACAGGATATCATAAAGTGCGGACGCTGAAAAGCCGCGGCGACGACAAGTGGGTATGTGAGGAGATACTATGAAACGTTACTACGATCCTGAGATTTTTCACCAAACGCTCGACGGCATCGATCTGGACAACCATGTGATCGCCTCGTACTACCTTTCGGATCGGCTCGAAGGCGAAAAGTTTCTCGACCACCTCTCCCTGATTCAATCGATGGGCCTCGAGGGCTCCACGGGAACCTGGGAGAAGGTAGAGGAAGATACCGAAGAGGTGCGAATCGCCATGTCGAGCAAAATGGTCGGATACCACCAGATCCCGACGACCGATCCGTACACCAAATCCGCGGTGGTTCAGCTCGCGTTCCCCATTCGTGCGTGGGGAGACAACGTTCCCATGATGCTTCTCGCGATCGCCGGCAATTGTTTCGCCTACTCGAAGAACATCATGCTCACCGACCTGTTCATAGGAAAGGAACTGCTCAAAAAGTTCACGGGGCCGAAGTTCGGCGTCGACGGGATACGCCGGCTTACCGGCGTCGCTGAACGCCCGCTGTCGCTGCACATCATTAAACCGAAAATGGGAATGACGCCGGAGCAGACCGCGCACCAGGTACGTCTGACCGGAGAAGGCGGGGCGGACATGTGCAAGGACGACGAGATGCTCTCCGACGCGTACAACAACACGATGGAGCAGCGACTTCCGCTCGTGATGGACGAGATCGACCGGTTGGCCGACAAGACCGGAAAGAGGATGATCTACCTCTGCAGCATTACCGACGAACCGACAAAGCTCATGGACAAAGCGAGGCGGGCAATCGACCTCGGCGCCAACGGGCTGCTTGTGGCATACTCGATCGGTTTAGGGGCGCTCCGCGAGCTAACATCGAGTCCCGACATTACGGTTCCGGTCATGCTTCACGCCTCGCACATGATCGCTATGATGAAACAGGTCGCGTGGCCGGTGCTGGCCAAGTTGTGCCGACTCTGCGGCGCCGACATGATGCTGACGCCGACGATGTGGTCGTCGATTCCGATGGTCTCGATGGAAGAGGGCATTCGGACATCCTTTGTCAAGCTCGCTCCGTGGGGACACATCAAGCGGACATTTCCGATGCCGTGTGCGGGGGTCTACCCCGGGCTTGCGGAAGTGCTCATCGGCGAGTACGGTCCCGATATCGTCATTCCGGCCGGCGGCGGAATGCTCGGGCACCCCGACGGCTACACCGCCGGCGCGCGGGCGTGGCAACAGGCTATCGCCGCGGTCATGGCCGAGGTTCCGCTTCCGGAAGCCGCGAAGGACCCGGCGAATGCGCAGTTGCGCCGCGCGCTCGGGAAGTGGGGGTACATCGAACGGCCGAAAGCGCCGTGGCTTCGGCTCGCTCCCGAATACCAACCAAAACCGATGGTTTTCGAATGATGCGACGGGGGGAGTAATGGCGACGGCGATACGCGTTCCCGACATCGGCACGACGGTCGATCGGGTCAAACTGATACGCTGGCTGAAGGACGAGGGGGAGACGGTTCGTCGGGGCGAGCCCTTGTGCGAGCTCGAAACGGACAAAGCGACGAGCGACCTCGAGTCGGTGGCGGAGGGTACGCTGCTTAAGCAACTCGCGGCGCCCGGAGCCGAGATCGAGCAGGGCGCGGTGATCGCTTACGTCGGGGAACCGGACGAAAAGCTTCCCTTCGACGCGAAGCCGGGCGCGGAGAAACGAACGGCCGGCGGCCCCAAACGGGTCGGTCGCCGGGGGGACGGGCCGAAAATTCCGCCGATCATCAGGAACATCGCGAACAAAGAAGGGGTCGATCTCGATCTTGTCGTGGGGACGGGACCCGGCGGACGCATCACTCGCGAAGACGTGTACAGGGCGCGCGCCGGTGGACGGGGGAGGCCCGCGAACAAATCGGCCGGAGGGGTCGGAAAACCGCTGAGCGATAATCAATTAATCGTGGCCCGGCGCGTCACCCGCAGTCTGCGGGAAAAACCGACGATAAGCCTCAACGCCCGGGTCGATATGGGCGGCGTGATCCGGGAGCGCCGGCGACTACGCGCCGAGGGAAAAAGAATCGGTTACGACGCGTTCATCATCGCGTCGACCGCTTCGGTTATGCGCGACTTTCCGCATTTCAGGAGCACCGTCGTTTCCGAAAAGGTCTTTGAACGGGAGGAGGTCGTTATCGCCGTTGCGATAAGCCGCGGTTACGAGCTTTATACGCCCGTCGTCCGCGGGGCAGACGGCTTGTCCGTGTGGGAAGTCGAGGAGGAGCTTCTGCGCCTGCGCGAGACGGCCGAATCGCAGGCGTTCACGCCCGACGATTTCGCCGGCGCCACCGTGACCGTAAGCAATCTCGGGATGTATCCCATTCGGGATTTCACCGCCGTCATACCGCCCGACCAGATCGCGATCGTTTCGGTCGGCCGGATAGAGGAGACCTCGCTCGCCGCGGTGTTCACGCTTTCGGTCGATCACCGGTTGATCAACGGCAGGGAGGCCGCCGAGTTTCTCACGGCGCTCAAAAAGAGTCTGGAGGAGCGCGCCGAATGAAATACGAACCGGATTTTCTGCTCGGTCTCTATCGCCGCATGGTGCTGATTCGAAGATTCGAGGAACGTGTGAAGTTCCTCTTTCTCGAAGGGATCATGCCCGGAACCATTCACCAGTGCCAGGGACAGGAGGCGTGCGCCGTCGGGGTGTGCGCCGCTCTCCGCGAAGGAGACGTCATCACCAGCACGCACAGGCCGCACGGGCACGCGATCGCGCGTGGCCTGGAGGTCGAAGCGATGATGGGCGAGCTCTTCGGACGCACCACCGGCTGCTGCGGAGGGAAGGGCGGGTCGATGCACATGGGCGATCTGTCGAAAGGCATGGTACCGGCGGTCGCCATCGTCGGCGCGGGCGTTCCGATCGCCACCGGAATCGCTCTCGCCTTCAGGATGAGGAGAGAGGAACGGGTGGCCGTGTGCTTTATGGGAGACGGCGCGGTCAACGAAGGGGCCTTTCACGAAGGAGTCAACATGGGGGCGATCTGGGATCTCCCGGTCGTCTACGTCGTGGAAAACAATCTCTACGGCGCCTCCACGCGAACGACGTCGGTCGTAAAAACCGAGACCATCGCCGAACGGGCCGCCGCGTACGGCATCCCGGGTCGGCGGATAGACGGAAACGACGTCCTTTTGGTGTACGAGACAGCCTCCGCCGCGGTCGAGCGGGCGCGAAGCGGCGAAGGCGCAACGCTTCTCGAGCTCATGACCTACCGGATTACCGGGCATTCCCGACGCGATCCGGCGCTGTACCAGCCGAAAGAGGAACGTGAGCGTGCGCTTGAGAACGAGCCGATCGGCCGCTTCGCCGCCTATCTGCGGGAAGCCGGCGTCGCCGACGAGGCGGCTCTCGAGGCGGTCGCCTCTTCGGTCGGCGAAGAGATCGAAGCGGCCGTCGCGGCCGCCATGGCCGCGCCCGAGCCCCGGCCCGAAGACACGATAACCGACCTGTTCGTCGATGCATGATGCCGGCGGCGACACCGACGACACAATCGAGGACACATGATGGCTAAGCAGACAATCGCCGACGCGCTTCGCGAGTGCATTCGCGGGGAAATGAGACGGGATGAGCGCGTCTTCTGCATAGGAGAAGACATCGCGATTCCGGGGGGATGGGGAGGCGCGTTTACCGTGACGTTGGGACTCGAGGAAGAGTTTCCCGACCGGATGATCAACACGCCGATTTCCGAGAACGGCTTTACCGGCGTCGCGCTCGGGGCGGCGATGATGGGGATGCGGCCGATCGCCGACGTTCAGTATTCGGATTTTCTCTTCTGTGCGATGGATCAGATGGCCAATCAGGTCGCCAAGATGCGCTACATGTCCGGTGGAAAGCTGACGGTTCCTCTGGTCATGCGCGCGCCGGTCGGAGTCACCGGACGCGGATCTCAGCATGCGCAGAACGTGGAAGTCTTTTTTCTCCCGCTTCCGGGTGTCAAGATCTGCTGTCCGGCCACGGCGTACGACGCGGTCGGGCTCCTTCGCTCCGCGGTCCGCTGCGACGACCCGGTCATGATTTTCGAGCACAAGCTGCTCTACTGATCGAAAGGCGCCCGCGCCGAAAGCGGCACCGTCGATGCCTCGAGCGAAATACCGGCCGACGACTACACGGTCCCCATCGGAAAAGCAGTAGTGCGGCGGGAGGGCGGCGACGTCACGATCATCGGCACGCTGCTCATGATGCACCGCTCGCTTCAGGCCGCCGAGGTGCTCGCCGCCGAGGGCATCGAAGCCGAAGTCATCGATCCGCGCTCGCTCGTCCCCTTCGATTGGAATCTCGTCGCCGAATCGGTCAAAAAGACCGGCCGCCTCGTCGTCGTCGAAGAGAGCCCGAAACGAAATGGAATCGGCGCTGAAATCGCCGCGACGATCGCCGAGGATCTGTTGGAGCATCTGATCTCGCCGGTGAGACGCGTCGCCGCGCCCGATACCCCGGCGCCTTTTTCTCCGCCGATGGAGAGGTACTACATACCGGATGCCGCGCGCATCGTCCGGGCCGTTCGCGAGTTGATGGAGTTCTGACCAGAAGGAGGCTTCTATGATTGCCGGTCATAAATTCGGAGCGTGTCTTCCCACTTTCGGAAACTGCGCCGACCGCTACTGTCTCGGCGGCTACGGAGGCGGAGGAGCTACAATTGAGGAGATGCTGGATCTCGCGGCAACCGTCGACGGACTCGACGGGCTCGAGCTCGTCGGTAACTGGCACGTAAACGACGACAACATCTACGACGTCGCGAAGATGTTCCGGGAGCGAGATCTCGAAATCTGCATGCTGACCCCCGACCTGTGGACGCAGGCGAAGTGGGGCCGCGGGAGTCTTGCCGCCCCCGACGCCGAGACGCGGGCCGCCGCCGTCCGGGAGATAAAAAAGGTAATCGACTGGGCCGCCGAACTGGACTGTCGGTACGTCGACGTCTGGCCGGGTCAGGACGGGTACGACTACTGCTTTCAGGGCAACTTCGCCTGCGCGTGGGACTGGATGGTCGACGGTCTTGCCGAATGCGCCGAGCACAACCGGAAGGTCCGTCCTCTCGTCGAGTACAAACCCAAAGAGCCGCGCACCCACTGCTACGTCGGTCACGTCGGAGAGCTTCTGCTTATGCTGAAAGACCTAGACGGCATCGGTGGATTGCTCGATTGGGGGCACGCCTTGGAGGCGGGCGAGAACATCGCCGAGTCCAGCGCGCTTCTCAGCCGGTTCGGAAAGCTCGACTACCTGCACCTGAACGACAACTGGAGGCAGTGGGACGACGACATGATGGTGGGATCGGTGCATCTGGTCGAGTATCTGGAGTGGTTCTACTGGCTTCGGAAACTCGACTACCGCGGGTGGCTCACCCTGGACATATTTCCCTATCGGGAGGACGGGGTTCGCGCGGCGGTCGAGTCGCGCAACTGGATAGAGGCGCTGTTCAACGCGGTAAACCGGGTGGGAATGGACGCGTTCGCCCGGGCGATCGAAGCGGCCGACGCCTGTGAAGGAAGCCGACTCGTCAGAGAGGCGATGGGGCTGTAGGCGGGGTCGACGGGGCGGGGTCGACGGAGCGGGACACGGTCATTGCGCATCGAGGCCGTTTGGTGTTGAATCAACACGTGGCCAACAGGTTTCTTGATTGGATGCGACAGGCGGACGCGGATCTTCGGCACGCGGTTCACTCGCTTGAGGCCGGGGATTTCGAGTGGTGCTGTTTCTCCGCTCAGCAGGCGGCCGAAAAAGCCGTAAAGGCGGTCTTCCTGAAAACCGGCCGCGATGCGTGGGGGCACACCCTGACAATCCTGCTCGGGAATCTGGCGGACATCATGACGATGCCCGAAGCGCTTATCGAAAACGCCAAAGTCCTCGACAAGCACTACATACCGACTCGGTACCCGAATGGGTTCGACGCGGGGGCGCCGACGGACTTCTATACTCGGGGCGAAGGGGAGACGGCGCTTGGCTGCGCACGGGAAATCATCCGATTCTGTAGAAATCAAGTTTGTTGATCCGGACGTCGTCCGATCGGCCGTCTACGAATACGTATCGGGATTGAAGCAACGCGACGACGCGGTCCTTCGCGTGTACTGGTTCGGATCATGGACGAAATCGACCTATTCTCCCGGGAGCGACGTTGATCTGTGCATCATCGTCGCGCGAAGCGACAAACTTCCTCGCGATAGGTGCGTCGACTACTTGCCGACCAGATTCCCGGTGGGCGTCGATCTGTTCGTCTATACCGACTCGGAGTTCGAGCGCCTCGCCGACGATCATCCCGAATGGCGCCGCGAAATCGTGTCGGGAATCGTCTTGTAGGGGCCGTCGATCGGGCCGCGGGAGAGGTGGATGAATCCGACGTTGCACCATTCGAGCGGAGAGTACGTCGCGCTGTGCGTCGACGGCGTCGAGCTTTTTCGATGTCGATACGCCGCGCTCGCGGCGGGAACGGGAATCGCCGCGCCGCGGTAGATCCGCCGTGCGCGCGTGGCCGCGCCGTCCCCGCCTCCATCACGAGCCACGGCGTCGTCCTCCTGATCCGGCCGCCGGCCGGCATCGGGTTGCTCCTCGTGAAACGGGAAGTGGAAACGCCCGTAGAGCACGCATCCGGGAGCGCCGGGGCTGCACGCGCCCGACGGCAACCGCCTACATTTCCCCTCGCCGACTTTGTACTTGCAGTCGAAGCTCACCGCGCGGCGCCTCAGGAACCCGCCGGCGCGGCGTCGGACGCCTCCCGCGAGCGGATCTTTTCGACGATCCGCCGATAGAACTCGTGGTCGATCGGATAGAACGAGAGCACGACGACGCCGGCGACGAAGAAAAACGCCGGGACCGGGCCGGTGAGCAGTCTGATCCCGAGCATCGCCGTCGGGCTCTGGTCCGCCGTCGCGACATAGCCGAAGGCGCTCAGAACCCACCCGCTCAACGCGATGGCGAACGCCTGCCCGAGCTTGCTCGCAAAAGTCCACAACCCGTAAAAAACGCCTTCCCTCCGCACCTCGTTCTCCGCGAAATCGTACTCGACCACATCCGGCAGAATGGCGTGCGGCATAACATAGTGGGTGGCGAATCCGGCGCCGGCCACTCCCATAATAAGGAAGGCGAACCAAACGCCGCTCGTGTGGCCGAACAGAAAAAAGATCAGAACGACAACGGAGAATATCCCCATGCCGATGTTGTAGCAGAGCTTCTTGCCGATACGTTTGGAAACGGCGACCCAGATCGGAATACAGATGATGCTGCTCGTAAGCAGAATGACGAGAGCGATTTGAAACATGTTCTCCCGACCGTAGATGTAGCGAAAATAGTAGAGCAGCGCCCCCTGGATAACGGTGACGCCGGTCGTGTGGAGAATCCACGGGAAGAGAGCCAGGAGAAACGCCCTTATCCTGAGCGCCTGCGCGTAGGTGCGAAAAATGTTGATGTGTTCCGGCCGCGCGGCGTGTTTCGGCTCGCGAATGGCGATGACCGTAAGAAGCGCGGTCACGCACATCAACGCGCCCGTAATCCCTCCCATGACGCTCCACCCGAGGCGCTCGCTTCCGAAAGCGCTTGTGAGGGGCAGTACGACTCCGGCGCCGATAAACGTACCGACTACCGCGAAGCTCATCCGGTAGCCGGTCAGTGTCGTCCGCTGATCGAAATCCTGAGTCAACTCGGGAAGAAGCGCGGCGTACGGAATGTTTACGAGCGTAAAGGCGGTATTGAGAAGACAGTAGGCGAGCGCCGCCCAGACCGCGAGCCACGCCGGCGATGAGATCCCGGGGTCGGTAAACATCACGATCATCGAGATGAAAAGCAGAATAGATCCGTAGAGCAGGTAGGGGCGACGCCGGCCCATCCGGCTTCGTGTCCGGTCCGACAAATATCCGACCGCGGGATCGGTCACCGCGTCCCAGATTTTCCCGATCATCAACGCCGTTCCGGCAAGTCCGGCGGCCAGGCCGACCACGTCGGTCAAAAAGAAGAGAAGGTAGAACCCCATCATGGTAAAAAAGAGGTTCCCACCGAGATCGCATACCGCGAACCCGAGCTTCGTTCGCATCGAGAGTTTTTCGGTCATGCGCACACCTCGCCGAAAATCGCTGAAAGATTGTACCGCGATCGGTGTTCACGGACAAAGCAGCGACCGCGACCGGCGCCCCGGATCATGACGCCGGAAGTCTGACCCGTCGCGCGATGAGGGATTCGAACTCCGCGGCGGGAACCGGTCTGCTGAAGTAGTATCCCTGGAACCGCACGGGTTTCATTTGACGGATTACCGCGACTTGTTCGGCGGTCTCCACTCCTTCGACGATTACTTTCTTATTCCGACTTTTGGCCAAATCGATAATGCTCTCGAGAAAGCTTCGTTCTTCTTCGCTGCTCCCTATCCGCTCGACGAACGAGCGGTCGATTTTGAGTGTTGCGGCCGGAAGCCGGCGCAGGTAGCTGAGCGAGGAGTTGCCGATCCCAAAATCGTCGATGAATATCTCGACTCCGCGGGCAACGAGCGACTCCATCCGCCGGATCGTATCCTCGGGATTCTTCATCGCGTCGCGTTCGGTTATTTCGATCTTGAGCCTTCTCGGGTCGAGTCCGGAGTGCTTCTTGAGGACCCGCCCCACGTTCTCGATCAGCTCCGCGTGCGCCAACTCCCGCGGACTCGTGTTGATCGACACGTAGATATCTTCCGGCCACCGCGAAAGATGGGAACAGGCGTTATAGAGCGCCCACTTTCCGATATTAACGATAATGCCCTTCTCCTCGGCGAGAGGGATGAACTGTCCCGGCGAAATAACCCCACGTTCGGGATGCTCCCACCGGATCAGCGCCTCGGCACCCACGATCTTTCCGGCGTGATCGACGACCGGTTGAAAATAGAGCGCGAACTGAGATTCGATGAAGGCCGTGTAGATGCTTCCGCTCAGGCGCATCTTTTCGAGCGCCCGCGCGTGCAGCGCCTCGTTAAACAGCAGAAACTCCTCTTCCAACCGCTTCGCCTCGTGCATCGCCGAGGCGGCATGATAGATCACGGTTTCGCGGTCCACACCGTCGTTCGGATAAATCGCGATACCGATGTTGCAGTTGACGTAGATCTCCGCGCCGTACTTATCACGGTACGGCATCGAGACGTTGCGTGCGATTCGGGTTGCGACGACGGCTGCGTCGGTAACCCGGCTGATTCCGGTGAGCACGGCGGTGAGCTCCCTCCCGTCGAATCGAAAAACGAGATTCTCTTCATCAACGGGCTCGAGGACGGCCTCCTGAGCGTTTTCGCCGAAATCGGCCGCGCCGTCGTCGTCCGTCGCGGCGCCCGCGAACAGGTAGTCGGATTCGCGGAGCAATTCCGCGATGATCGATTCTTTGATCCGGATTCCGGAGTTCTCAAGGAGAATATCTCCGATCTCATGACCGTAGGTTTGATTTATCCGCGCGATGTTTTCGAGGCTGATGAACAGCACCGCGAGAAGCTCGTTTCTCCCGTCGCGCTTGACCCGCGCGATCTCTTTGTCCAGTATGATGTCGAGAGAGTGTCGATTCGGAAGCCCGGTTTTCCTGTCACGAAATTCGAGCAACTCGAGACGCTCGATCATCCTCAAAGTTTCGGTAATGTCGCGGAAATGAACAACGACTCGTCGACGGCCGAATGTTTCCCCCGACCTGCAACGGAGCGAATAGCAACAACGACGACCCGACCGAGTTCGAAGTACGGTTTCGGCGGAGCTCTCCCCGCCGTTTCGCGCCCGGCGCACCGTCTCCACGATCTCATCCCGCGCTTCGGCGGCGAGAAATATCGACTCGATCGTCGTCTCGGTTTCGATGACGGGGCCGAATGCATCGGAAAACGCGCGATTCGCGAGAACGATCGCGTCGTCTTCGTCGACGCACATCACCGGGTCGGCGATCAGGTCGAACAGACGGCCCCCCACGTCGCCGGCGCGGCGGTAGGCGTCCGTTCTTCGCAAAAGGCCTTCGATCACTCGCGTGCCGCTTGCCCGTCGCCCGTTGCCCGTCACCCGTCTACCCGACGTGCCGACAGTGGTCGCAGACCTCGCCGGCCGCGGCGCCGCACGGCGCTACCTGCGTCTCGCTCGACCGAGCCACCGTAAAACTCGACATCGAAATGAGCTTTTTCAAGTGGGTCCCGCCGCACTCTTCACAACGGATCTCAGGCTCCTCGCGGGAGACTCCGGTAAGAAACTCGCTTACCGCTCCGCACTCGTTGCAGCGATACTCGTACATCGGCATCGATCATACCTCCATCGCGGACCGTACCCGACAACTCGTCTATATAAGCGGGCGAACCGCGCCCGCGTCAATAGCATTCGCGCGGCGGGCGCCTCAACCGTCGACGTCGACCTGCGCGGCGTGCCGGCACGCCAGGTGAACCGCCGTCGCCGCCAGCAGGAACGCGAAACGATCGAATCTGAGCAGTCCGGTTTCGCGCGCCGCCGCGGCGAGCTCGGGAACAACATTGGCGCCGATTCCACCGGATATGCCGGTACACCGATTGAAAAACTCGGCGATTCTCTCGCCGAACGATTCCCGGCTCTTGAGCATCGACGTAATCGCTTCCGCGAGCATCCGGCCGGTCTCGGGCGCGACGCCGCAGTCCTTGAGCGCCGAGAGAAGAGCCGCCACGCCTCCGCGCCCGCGTTCGAGAAACTCGGAATAGAGCGGATAGAACCAGTCTCCCATTCCGGTGACGCCCGCAATCGAAAGTATGATCTCGTCGCGTAGATACGGCGGTGGATCGCGTCGGCGCAGCGCGCGCAGCAGCGCGGGAACCGACCCCGTGCTTCGCAGGATCTCCAACGCCGAGGCGGCGTATATCTGCACCAGCGGATTGTCGCTCGATTCGAGAATCGCCTCGATTCGGGATATGCTGCTTCTGTCGCCGAGCCGCGCGAGCGCCAACGCCGCTTCTCCCTGCAACAGATAATCCGGAGAGCCGAGCGAGCGGCGCAGCACGCTCACAGCCTCCACGCTTCCTCGCCGTCCGAGAATCCTCGCCGCGATGTAAGAGGTCGTATACGGATGGTTTCTTACCTCCGATATCAAAGTATCGGTTATCCGGCGATCGGGAGGCAGATTCTCGAGCGCGCGAAGCGCCCGAGAACGGATATAGAACCTCGGCGAGTGTGTTTTCGCGAGCAGGTCTTCGACGGGCACCGTCGAGTCGAGATTGCCGAGTGAATCGATGACGGCGGCCTCGTCCCGGACCGTCGCGGAGGTGTCGAGCTTTTGGAGTAGCGCGACGGCCTTGAGATCCTTTCTTGAAAGGAAGATCTCAAGCGCGTGACGGACGGAGAATCTTCCGTCGTTTTTCAATCTGGCGAGCAGCGGGAACCCGGCCGCCACGAGAGCGAGCACGACGCCGTACATGAGCCGGAACGAGAATGCGGGACGCGCAAACATCGATTCGAACACGCCGAGTAGCGAGCCGGCAAGGAACGAACCGAGCGCGCCTCCGACGCCGCTTACGACGTTGTAGAGAATGCCGAGATTCATGTGCTCGGCGGCGTTCGTAATGGCGAAAAAGTAGCTCTGCCCCGTGTTGGCGCCGCCGACGAGTCCGAAGTTGAACAGGAAGAACAGCACCGCGAGGAAGACACGCGCGCCGACCATGTCGAGTCTCGGCGAAACAAGGATCGGCGCCATGCTTACGCCGAGAACGCCGAAGAAAATAAAGTAGAGCGGTTTCGCACCGAGCCGATCGATCACCTTTCGCGCGAAGTATCCCATCGCGACGGCGCCGAGGTTTCCGACGACCAGAAAAAAGACGACGATATTGTCCGCGACACCGTACACCTGTTTTGCATACACGACGATGAACGGACCGGCCATCCCGGTAATCACCGACACGATAAAAGCGAGAACGATAAACGCGCGAAAATCGGGACGCCGGAGGCTTTTGCCGAAGTCGGCAAAAAGCCCCGAGCGCTCGCGCGTCGCCGCTGCGGGAGGTTCGGGGAGACGAAAGATGAAGATCGTAGAGACGATGCCCGCGGCTATTCCGGCGAGTATCAGGACGACGTATCTTCCGAGCGGCGCATCGGGTCCCAAATAGAATGCGATGATCAGATTGGTAACGATCAGCATCGCCTGGACGTTGATCTGAAGCCGCGCGAGAAAGGCGCCTCGGTCCTTCCCTTCGGCGAGCGCTCCGATGGTCGGGTTTACACTCACCAGCCCGATTCCTTTGAAGAGATTGAAACCGAAGAACGGGAGGAGAATGAGCGCGACCATCAATCCGTGTCGGCCGGAGGCCTCGGCGAGCGGCGCAAAGACCACGGGAACCATAACGAGATTCCGCAGCAACCACGAAATGCCGAATTGGCGCTTGATGCCGACGGTGCGGATCGTGAATCTCCCGACGATCATGAACAGAAAGGCCAGGTACACCATGGATGATATCAGGCCGATAAAAACGTTCGAGACGCCGAGTTTGAGCGAATAGAGCGTAAGCACGCTGCCCGACAGCATGGTGAAAGAGAGGACGTTGAACGGTTGGAAGATCTGATAGTCTCGTTTTCCGCGTCGTTTCTCTCCGCTCGAAAGTCCGGTTTCGGCCATAACGTGTTATAGCCGTCGGGAGTCGCGCGGGCAAGGGCCGAACGAGCGGTCGCCTACGAGCAATGCGAAACCCCCGGTCGTCCACGGTTCACTACCGGATGCTGTTGTAGACACGAAAGTTCCCGCTTTTTTTCTTGACCGCTCCCTCCATAGGACCACACTGTTAGCACATGACAAGACGAGCCGGATCCGTGCATGTAGCCACGACTCGACGCCGGTACAAGGACAAGGTCTACGAAACGCATCTGCTCAGACGCACCTATCGCGAGGGCGGCAAGGTCAAGCACGTAACGCTGGGAAACATCTCGCATCTTCCCCCCGACCTTATCGACCTCATTCGCCGTCGGCTGCGTGGGGACACGACCGCCGGCGACGGCGATCGAATTCTCCGGAGTTTCCCGCACGGACACGTCGCCGCCGTTCTCGGCACGCTGCGCAACCTTGGTTTTGACGGCGTCATCGCCTCTCGATCTTCGGTGGAGCGGAGCCGGGTTCTCGCCATGATCGTCGCGCTCATTCTGGGGCAGCAATCACCCGCGGCGATCGCGCGCGGGCTGTGCGGCGAAACCGCGACTTCCAGCCTCGGATTGGAGCTGGGTATCGATTTCGTGGACGAGGAAGCCCTTGACGAGGCGACATCCTGGCTGTTTCGGCGACGAACACGGATTGAAAACAAACTGGCGAAGCGCAACCTCGGCAGAAACGCGCAGCTCTTCCTCTTCAGCGCCGGCTCCTGCGCCGGGTTCGAAATGACCGACTTAGGCGAAGCGAACGCAGGCCGAAACGACGCTCGACCTCAGGTGGTGTACGGGCTCCTGTGCAACACCGAAGGCGTCCCCGTCGCCGTCGAAGATTTCGAGATAGACGGCCGAAACGCGGCGCCGGCCGGTCCGCTGGAGAGAATCCGTCGCCGTTATGACCTCGACCGACTCGCCCTGGTAGGGGATCGGGACATTGTTACCCCGGAACGTATCGCCTGTGGGTTGCGTGACACCGGCTGGATCGAATGGACAACGACGCTTGCCGCCGACGAAATTAGACGGCTTGCGGAGGTCCACGACATCGAGGGCGCTCTGCGTCGCGGCCGGGGTCTCACGGAGATCCACTCGACCGAGCACCCCGGAGAACGGTTAATCGTCCGCCGGGATCCGGTCGTCGCTCAAGAGCAGGCGTACAAGAGCGCGGAATTGCTGGAGACCGCGGAGAAGCAACTGACGGTGATTTCCGCGGCGACGAAGCGAGCGAACCGACCGCTTAAAGGGCGGGAGAGGATCGCGGAGCGGGTGAAGCGGGTGATCGCCCGAAGCGGCATGGGCAAGTACTATCGCCTTGAGATTACCGACACCAACTTCGATTACCGCCTCGACAGGGAGCGGGTTGCCTTCGATGCCGGCCTGGACGGGCTAAGCGTCGTTCATACCTCGCTTTCCCGGCGGATTCTCGATGCGAAGTCGGTCTGGCGGGTCTACGGGAATTTGGCGGTTGCCGGACGCGCCGTCGGCGATTTCGACCGGCCAAACCGGACGATCCGACCCATGATCCGCCGTCATCATCTAACGAAGCGATCGCGTGCCGGCCTTTTCCTGCGCATGCTCGCCTTTCACGTCGAGTCGCACATGCGCGGAAGGCTTCGGAGCGTACTCGTCGACGACGAAACCGACTCCGGGTCGGAGGTGCTCGATCGCGAGACGCCCGCGCGCAGTTTCGCCATGCTTCTCGCCGACCTGGCGACGCTGACCAGGAATCGCGTCGGCTCGGGCGGCGCGGAGTCTTACGTGTTGACGCAGCCGACGACGTCGCAGCGGCGAATACTCGAGCTGCTCAAGGTCTCTCCTGCATCGTAGGGCGGCCGACGGTGCAGGAGAGGCGTATCGGCTACGAAAAGTCTACGCGCCGACGCGCCGGAAACGGCCGGACCGACGCCAACATAAGAGGCGCGGCTTGGAAGGACCGGGAACGATGGACAGCATACCCAAGATTCTCGTCGCCGACGATGACGAG
This sequence comes from Spirochaetota bacterium, assembly GCA_024275515.1. Lineage (GTDB taxonomy): Bacteria > Spirochaetota > Spirochaetia > ARS1246 > ARS1246 > JAJRYZ01. The sequence continues at coordinate 1,259 of JAJRYZ010000109.1, read as the reverse complement.
CGTACGCGCGTCGCGTTGGCCGACATTCTTCTGACTCAAGAATACGACGTCGTGCACGCCCGGGACGGTGAAGAGTCCGTCCGAAAGGCGCAGGCGGAATCGCCCGACGTCATTCTGCTCGACATCCGCATGCCGAGAATGGACGGCTTCGAGGTCATCAGACTGCTCAAGGCCGACAGGTTCACCAAACTCATTCCGATCGTCGTCGTAACCGGAGAAGACGACGTAGAGCTTCGCGTTCGGGCGCTGAAGCTGGGCGCCGATGATTTCCTCACCAAACCGCCGCACGCAGCCGAGTTGACCGCGAGAGTCCGCTCTCTGGTAAAGGTGAAGGCTTACAACGACTACATGAGGCACTACCAGGCGACTCTCGAAGCGGAGGTAAGGGAAAGGACCAGAGAGCTCAACGAGGCGCATGAGAGATTGAAGAGCGCCTCTCTCGACACTATCCACAGGCTGTCGAGAGCGGCCGAGTACAAGGATGAAGATACCGCGTTTCATCTTCATCGAATAAGCAACTACGCGGTGGCAATCGCCCGACGAATTGGGTTGGACGGCGCGACGACCGATTCGCTTCTCTACTCGATCCCTATGCACGACATAGGCAAAATCGGTGTTCCCGATAGGATACTGCTGAAACCGGGCAAACTCGATCCCGATGAGTGGATGATCATGAAACGACATACCGAGTTCGGCGCGCAGATACTGAAGGATTCGGAGAGCGACTTCATAGAAATGGGCGGAGTAATCGCGTTCACGCACCACGAGAGGTGGGACGGGTCGGGGTACCCCCGGGCTCTGCGCGAGGAGGAGATTCCCGTCGAAGGACGAGTTGCCGCGTTGGCCGACGTCTTCGACGCGCTTACCACGAAGCGCCCCTATAAGGAACCGTTCCCGAACGAAAAGGCGCTGCGGATCATGCGAGAGGGACGCGGGAGTCACTTCGATCCCGATATGGTGGACGCGTTCTTCGACATCGAAGATGAGATCCTGGAGATCAAGCAACGGTTTCGTGACGACGGCGAGGGCATGCTCCGTCAACTGGCGCGCGACGAGCCTTGAAGCGCGGTCCTTTCGTCACCGTGGACGGCGATTTTGAGTCGGGACCGACGCCGTGCGGATGGGGTGTTCTCAGTGCCCCTGCCGACGTCGTCGTTTCGACAGCACGCCGCCGAAGGCCCGTCTGAGCTCGTCCATCTTCGGGGGTTTGCCCAAAACCACGTCGACATACTCGGTGGTCAGCTTCTCCTCGGTTCCCA
>JAJRYZ010000108.1 GCA_024275515.1 Spirochaetota bacterium | reverse complement strand
CGCTTGGATGTTTTGAGCATCCTGCAGCAACGTCCCCCAGCTGACGACCGGGGGTTGGAGCCCGAGTCCAAGGAAACTGAGTGCGGTTTCGCCGAGGATCATCGCAGGGATGGACAAGGTGAGATTGACGATGATATAGCTCGCGAACGACGGGATGAGGTGCTTGCCGATAATTCGCGCTTGACTCGCGCCGGCAACATCGGCGGCGAGCACGAAATCCTCTTCGCGGAGCGAGAGCAGTTTGCCGCGCACCACTCTCGCCAAGCCGGTCCAGCCGATGATCGAGAATATGAGGATGATGCCGAAATAGATTCTGAGCGGAGGCCAGTCGCGGGGAAGCGCCGCCGCGAGAGCCATCCACAGCGGTATCGTCGGTATCGAGATCAACATGTCGATGCTGCGTTGTATCACCGTATCGACGGCGCCCCCGACGTAGCCCGAAATCCCACCCAGCAGCAGACCGAATATGAAAGTAAAGAAGATCCCCACCAGTCCTACGGTAAGCGAGATCCGTGAGCCGTAAATGATTCGAGTAAAGAGATCGCGACCCAGCCGGTCGGTCCCCAACAGGAAGATACGACCTTCGTCTGTGCCGAAGAGGTGGAGATCGGCCTTGAAAAGCCCCCAGAACTTATATTCCTCGCCGCGAACGAAAAAGCGCACTTTATGAATCACGTCGCGATCATCGACGAAGTATCTTCTGAAGGTTTCTCGGTCGGTCTCCTTGCGTAGGCCGTAGACGAACGGTCCTATGAATTTCCCCTCGTGGAAGAAGCGCACGCGAGTCGGTTTCGAATAGAGATAGTCGGGAAAACGCACCTGAGGGGTATAAGGACTGAGTATGCCGCAGAAAGCAACGACCAGATACATCACAATGAGCACTATGCCGGCGGTTACGGCGAGCCTGTGCTTGATGAGCTTCCACCAGATAAGCTTCCACTGCGGAGCCACATAGAAGCTTTCCTGCGAAGAGTCGTCGTCTTCCGGAACATCGTCGACATTCGGAAGCTCTTGTTCGACCGGCGCCGTCTTTTTGTCGTCGAATGAGCTCATCGGCTTGCACCTTCGTATCGAATTCGTGGATCCAGATAGGCCAGCAGAATATCCGACACCAACGTGCCGATAATCGTCATGACGCTTAGAATCATTACGATGCTTCCGGCGAGAAACATGTCCTGATACATCAACGAACGCAACAAGATCGGACCGAGAGTGGGCAGATTGAGCACGACGGCCACCAGCGGGGTCTGGGAGATGATACGCGGCAGCAACCACCCCACGGTGCTGACGATCGGGTTTATCGCGACCCGAACCGGATACTTGAACAGGAGTTTTCGCTCGGCCACACCTTTTGCGCGAGCGGTAATTACGTACTGTTTCCGCAACTCGTCGAGCATCATCGCCCGCATCGTTCGAATGAGGCCCGCGGTTCCCGCCATCCCGACGATTACCACGGGAATCCAGATGCGTTGAAGCATGTTCCCGACTCGCGCCAAGCTCCACGGCGCGTCCATGTACTCGGGGGAAAAAAGACCCGTGACGCTGACATTGAGGACTGTAAATGAGAAATACATCAAGAGCAGCGCAAGCATGAAACCGGGCACCGAGAGCCCGATGAAACCGAGAAAGGTCAACCCATAGTCAAGCGGCGAGTACTGGTGCGTGGCCGCGTAAATGCCGATCGGGATGGCTATTAGATAGGTAAGAAGGAGAGTGAGGATCGCTACGACCACGGTTAGGACCGCGCGTTCTCCGATTACTTCTTTTACCGGTTTTTCCCACTGAAATGAACGGCCCAGATTACCGTAGCGGAGCATATTCCAGATCCACTGCGAGTACCTCACATAGACCGGTTTGTCCAGACCGTACTGCAGCGTGAGGCGGGCGACTTCCTCTTCCGCGACGGCGGTCCCCGACTGCTGGAGCTCAAGGATGCGCATCGTAAGGAAGTCTCCGGGCGGGAGTTCGATGATAGCGAAGATTATCATG
>JAJRYZ010000107.1 GCA_024275515.1 Spirochaetota bacterium | reverse complement strand
GCCTACGCGGTGCCTTTTTCCGGACCGGGACTCTGGGGGCCGGTGTACGGCGTGCTCGCGCTTGAGCCGGATCTGAAAACGATTCGCGGCGTCCGATTCTACAAGCAGGAAGAGACACCCGGGCTCGGCGGAGAGATCGGATCCGAGTGGTTTCAGCGGCAGTTCGAACGGAAGCGGATCGTCTCGCCGACCGGCGAGTACGGATTCCAGATCGTCAAGCCCGGCTCCGCCGCTCGCGTCAATCAGGTGGACGGAATCGCCGGCGCGACGATGACCTCCGAACGCGTAGGTTTGATCATCGACAACGTAGCCAAAAACCTTGGAAGGGAGACGCGTGCCAATGGCCGGTAACAACGCACCGCAAGCGGGGACGTCACGGTTCACTCGCAATGAGTTCGTTTCGATTATGAAGGACGGGTTGTATAAAGCCAATCCGGTAACTCGTCAGGTTCTCGGAATCTGCATATTCCTCGCGGTTACGAACCGTGTGTCCAATTCGTTCGTCATGGGCGTCGCGATCATATTCGTTCTTACGATGTCCAACCTCTTTATTTCCTTGCTCCGCGCTCAGATTCCGAACCGTATCCGGATGGTCGCCGAGGTGGCGATCATCGCGACGTTCGTCATCCTTCTCGATCAGTTTCTCAAAGCCTTCTATTGGGACATGTCGCAACGTCTTGGGCCCTACGTCGCGCTGATCATTACGAACTGCATCGTCATGGGGCGTGCGGAGGCCTTTGCCACGCAGAATCCGCCGCTTCCGTCGATGGTCGACGGATTCGCGAACGGAGTCGGCTACGCGTGGATCCTTTTGATCATCGGCGCTTTTCGTGAGCTGGTCGGATCGGGCACGCTCCTCGGCTACACCGTGTTTTCCGACTCGTGGTATCAGCCCAACGTTCTTTTTCTTCTCGCCCCGGGGGCTTTTTTCGCCGCGGGTTTTCTCATCTGGCTCTTCAACGCGATCGATCCGACACTTCAAGGGGAGGAGGAATCATGAGCGTCACTCCGCTGTGGACCGTCTTCGTCGGCTCGATATTCACCAACAATATCCTGTTCGCGAGTTTCCTCGGGATGTGTTCGTTTCTCGTCTGTTCGAACCGCATCAATACGGCCGTCGGGCTCGGAGGCGCGGTCGTTTTCGTGATGTTTTTTACGACCGTTATCAACTATCTGATCTACTACTTCGTGCTGGTGCCGCTGGGATTGGAGTTTATCTCTTTTATCATCTTCATCGCCGTCATTGCGGCGTTTGTACAATTCGTCGAGATGTTCGTCGAAAGATACAGCCCCTCGCTCTACTACGCGCTCGGGATTTTCCTCCCGCTCATCACGGTCAACTGCGCTATCCTCGGCGCGTCGCTTTTCATGGTCATTCGAAGCTACACACTTGGTCAGACGATCTTCTATGGCGCCGGCGCCGGCGTCGGATGGGCGCTCGCCATCGCGCTCATGGCGGGCCTCCGGGAGAAAATGGGGTATTCGGATGTCCCCGTGCCGCTCCGAGGCACCGGGGTCATTATGATCGTCGCCGGGGTGATAGCGATGACTTTTTTCGGATTTGCGGGAATGTTACGGACATGAGCCGACGGAAGGAGGAGCCGAGTCTATGATAGCCGCCGTTACCTCAGTTGGGATTACCACGGCAATCTTTGTATTGATTTCGATCATACTCATCATCGCGGAGAAACGTCTGGCCGACTACGGCGAGTGCACGGTCACCATCAACGACGGGGCTCAGATGTTCGAACGTACCGGCGGAGTGACTTTGCTAAGCGCGCTCTATGAGCGCAAGATCTTCATTCCCTCCGCGTGCGGCGGAAAGGGATCGTGCGGTTACTGTAAAGTCACCGTCGTCGAAGGCGGCGGGCAGATACTTCCCACCGAAACCCCGTTCATGTCCCGAGCGGAGCTGATCGGCGGGGTCCGGCTGGCATGCCAGCTCAAGATCAAGGAAGATCTTTCGATCCGGCTGCCCGAAGAGCTGTTGGCGGTCAAGGAGTACCGGGCTTTAGTGTCGCGGGTGCGCGAGCTTACCTACGACATCCGCGAGGTCACTTTCGAACTCGTCGAGCCTGCCGAGATCAAGCACAGGCCGGGACAATACGTCCAGATCATGGCGCCGGGGCCCGACGGTCCGGTCTTCCGCGCGTATTCGATCAGCTCTCCGGTGAGTGATCATACCCATGTGCAACTGATCGTGAGGCTCGTGCCGGGCGGGATCGCTTCGACCTATATCCACAATCTCTCGGAGGGAGACGAAGTTGTCTTCACCGGGCCGTACGGCGAGTTCCGTCTTTCGGAGAATCCGAACGTAGAGATCGTGTGCGTCGGCGGCGGGGCCGGGATGGCGCCGATTTCTTCGATCATCCGTTCGACCTACGAACGATGGCCCGATCGCCGTTGTCAGCTTTACTTCGGATGCCGTTCGATGCGTGACGTCTTCTATCTGGAGGATTTCGAGAAGTTGGCGAAAGATCACCCGAACTTCAAGGTCCATTACGCGTTGTCGGAGCCGGGTGAAGAGGATAAGTGGGAGGGTGATACCGGTTTTATCCACCTCTCCGTCGATAAATGGCTCGATCCCAGGGACCGGAAACAGGCCTTTCTCTGCGGACCCCCACCGATGATCGAGGCGGTAACCGAAGTTCTCAAAGCGAAAAACCTCGCAGACGAGGACATATTCTACGATAAGTTCTGATCCGCATAACGTTTCGTAGGGGAGGTGTGTGATCCATGGCAATAGTTGACGTCGGCGATCTCTTCCGCCGGGCGGAAAGCTTCGAACACAGAATCGAACGCTGCTACGCCCGCATTCGTGACGAGACCGAGAGCAACGGTGTCCGGCTGCTGACGTACTACCTCGCGCGGCACCGGAGGCATCTGGAGCAGGTGCTTAAGGATTTCGATGACGACGTCGTGGCCCGCGTCCGGGCGGTAAAGCTCAAATACGACATCACCTTTCCTCCGGAGCGGGATTTCGCGCTTCTCGACGCCGATCCGAAGTCGATATCTTCGGCCGAACTGTTGGAGGCGGCCGCCGAATACGACGAGGCGCTCATCGAGCTGTACCGATCCATTCTCAAGCAGCCGATCGGAGAGGAGGCGACGCTCGTTTTTGAGCACCTCGTCAAAGCCGAGGAGCGGGATGTCGTTATGATAAAAAAAATGGCCGCGATGAACTACTTCTAGATGGCCGAATTCGAGCTGCAGCTCCAGGAGCCGACCGTTTCGCGCGAGTCGCTCGCGAAGAAGGGGCTTGCCGACGCTGCGGTCATGCAGAACGCAGTCTGGTTCGTTACGCTCCGATGGTACGTCTGCGCGGCGTTCCTGGTTTTCGGGATCATCGGGTGGTCGTTGAAATCGGCATTCGTTTCGCTTTCGCTCCGCGTCCCGTACGTGTCGCTGTGGGTCCTCGCGGGAGTTCTTCTGGCGGCGAACATTGTTCTGCAGGCCGTGGTGAGACGGTTCAACGAGGCGACTCTGCGCCAGACGGTGCTGAAAAGCATTTGGGCGCAGATATCTCTCGACCTTCTCGTCGTGACGGCGCTCGTCTACGAGATAGGTCCGGTAGAGACCTTTGTGGCTTTCACCTATCTTTTTCATATCGTGCTGTCGTGCATCTTTTTCCCTCCGAAGGAGAGCCTCCTCGTCACCTTCGGTGCAGCGTTGCTTTATCTGGGCCTTGTTGCGCTTGAAGCGGCCGGAGCGCTCCCGCCGCGAGGTATTCTGCTTGCTTCGGCCGGCGTGGCCGGGCAGCCTTTTGCGCGGATCATCCTCGCGGCGTCGGGCGTGGCGATCTGGATTATCGTCTGGTATATCACCTCGACGCTCTCGCGCACTGTCCGGCTGCGCGACCAGCAGTTGAGTATCGTCAATCGGCAACTCATCGACGCAAACGAAGAAAAGAACCGGCAAATGCTCATTACCACCCACGACTTGAAGGCGCCTTTCGCCGGGATCGAAAGCAATATCCAGGTTCTGAAATATCAATACTGGAACGATCTGCCGGAGAATATTCGCCTCATTATCGACAGAATCGACGCTCGTGCGCACATGCTTCGCGATCGAATCAACGCGATCCTGGTGCTCGGCGATTTGAAATCCAGGCCCGTCGATCAGATCTCACCCGAGCGAGTCGATCTGCGGGCGCTGATCGGGTCGGTAGTCGAGCCGCTTCGCGAAAAGGCCGAAGAGGCGCATGTCGAGTTCCGCATTGATGTGCCCGCGCTGGAGGCTTCGAGCGATCGGGAGCAGCTGGCGATGCTGTTTTCGAATCTTATTTCGAACGCCGTCTCCTATTCCCGGGAAGGCGGCGTCGTCTACTTGGGCGGCGTCGATGCGGACGACGGCGCGATGATCACCGTACGGGACGAAGGGATCGGCATACGCGACGACGCGCTGCCCTTGATCTTCGACGAGTACTACCGCACACGAGAGGCGACGCAGCACAATCGCCAGTCCACGGGTCTGGGGCTGGCGATCGTCAAGGTTATCGCGCAACGGCTACGGCTCAAGGTGCGAGTCCGTAGCGAAATCGAAAAGGGCACGGAATTCATGGTCACCATACCGGGAATCGGATTGCCTGACACAGGAGGTTGATATGGCGAGAATACTGATCGTCGACGACGACGCCGAGCTTGCATCGACGCTCGGAGGGGTGCTCGAGTCGGAAGGATATGAGGTCGGGACCATCGAGACCCTCGACGATGCGCGCAAGGCGTTGATGAGCTCTCCGCCCGATCTGCTGATCCTCGATATCATGTTTCCCGAGAACCCGGCGGGCGGTTTCGACCTGGCGAGAGAGTTGCGCCGGGCGGAGAAAACGAAGAGACTACCGATCATCCTGTTGACCGCGGTCAATCAGGAGCTTCCGATGGACTTCTCGGCGGACGACATCGACGAGGAATGGATGCCGGTGCAGGACTTTATCGAGAAGCCGCCGGACATCGCGACTTTGGTGGAAAAGGTGCGCCGGTTTCTCGAACGTTCATAGGGCTCGAACGCTCATCCGGTTCCCTCCTCCCTGCGGAAGCGGTCGACTGGATCGGCTGTTTTTCGCGGATAATCGTTTCGGTAGACTATTGCGTGATTGCAGTCACGAATGAGAAAGTCTATCATGGGGAAAGTGAAGATTGATCTGGAGGGATTATGCTGGTCTTTAGAGAGCTCAAGGACATTCTGAACCGCACAATCGGGTGGGAGCGCGAGCTCAACGATCTTCTCGACGTGGCCGCGGTGGGCCTGAAGCGACCCGAGTCTCAGGCGCTGGTGGCAAGTCTCAAGGAACGACAGGAGGAGATTCTCGGCGTGCTTACGGGGATCGACGTCGAGGACTTCGGGCCGGCCGAATGGATCAAGTTCTCCGGCGATCTCAAGCGCGAGAGGCTGATCCCCAAGAAGCGCATCAACCGGAGCTCCGCGCCCGAAGAGATCATCGACTACGTGCGCGAATACGAGGAGGCGCTGCGGGATTTCTATACGCGCGTCGCGGATATCATCACCGCGCAGTCGCAGCGCGATCTTTTCAGGTCTCTCGCGCAGTTGAAAAGCCACCAGATCGAACGACTCGTTTCACTTTGATGCTCGGCGCCTCGAAAATCGAATCGTCGGAGTACTCCGATCTTACCGGGGTGCTGCGATGGTTCATACTGCTGCGGTGGATCGCGGCGGTCGGCGTTTCGGCGGCGATCGTCGTCGGACGGTTTGTCGTCGGCTACGACTTTCCGTATGCTCTTCTCGTCGGCGTCACGGCGCTGCTTATCGCCGGAAACGGCGCGTATTCGTTCTATTTTTCGGTTCGCAAACGGAGCGTACTCTCGCGATCGGAGATGTCGCGATTCTTTCACGTGCAGACGATTTGCGATTACCTGTTTCTCTTCGTTCTCATCTATTTCACCGGGTTCGTCGGCAATCCTTTCGTCTATTTCTTTGTTTTTCATATCATGCTTACCTCTTTCATCTTTCCGAAGCGAACCGTCGCGACGTACGTCGTTGCTCTCGTCGCGGTGTTTGTCGCGGCCGCGTATGGGATCTCTTCGGGCATCCTTCGCTACTATCCGCTGTTTCAGGAGGTATCGACCGAAACACCGGCGGCCGATCATCTCGGTATCCGCACTTTCGCCCTCGCGACGACGCTTACGATCGTCGCCTATCTGGTGGCAAACATCAAAGACCGAATCGAGGAACGGGGACATCGAGTGGAGCTCGAGCTCGACCGCTACCGGAGTCTCGACAAAGCCAAGTCGAACTTCATCCTGCAGGTGACCCACGAGTTGCGGGGCCCGCTCGCGGCGTTGAAAGGGTATCATGAGATGATTCTCAAGGGGTTGACCGGATCAATTCCCGATCGGACGAGCGAGATGCTGGCGAGAGCCGACCGGCGGACGCGCAATCTATTGAACATAATCGATGAGATGATCGATTTCGCCTATATGAAATCGGAGGACGACATCGATTACACTCCCGTCGATCTCTCGATGCTCGACGTCCTCTCGTATAACGCCGACCTCTGCACGACCGCGGCGCGGGAGAAGGACATCAGGATCTATGTTTCGGCGCCGAAGGAGTTGGTCGCCAGGGCCAATCGCGACTTGCTCAATATCATCCTCGGCAATCTGATCACCAACGCGGTCAAGTATTCTCCCGCTTCCACGCGAATCATCGTCAGCGCGCAGGAGGAAGAGGGCGAGGTTCACCTTATGGTCAAAGACCAGGGAATAGGAATCGACGCCGAGGACCTCGAGCGCGTTTTTGAGGAGTTCTATCGCGCCCGCCGGGCCCGCGAGATCGAGCGCGACGGGACCGGACTCGGACTTTCTATCGTGCAACGAGCGGTCAACTTGCTCGGAGGCCGCATTGGAGTGTATTCTGAAGTCGATCGAGGCACGACCTTCCATATATACCTCCCGAAATCGCGAACACAGGAAATGGAGTAGAGCATGGCAGAGACCAGAGTGTTGATCATCGACGACGACCAGGACATCATCGAAACTACGGGCGCGTTGCTGCAGTTCGAGGGTTTCAAGGTGTTCTCGGCGGAGACCGTCGAAGACGGGATCGAGAAAATAGCGGAAGTTTCTCCCGACGTCATCTTGCTCGACATCATGTTTCCCGAAAAAAAGACTCGGGGGTTCGACGCGGCGGCGGAGATCAAGGAACGCTACCCGAATCTCCCGATTCTGGCGTTTACGGCGATCAACCGCGAATACGCCTTCGATTTTGCGAAGGAAGACATTCAGGCCGAGGAGTTCGTCAACAAGCCGGTGGAAACTGAAAAGCTTGTCGAGCTTATCCGGAAGTACACCTAGACGCCGAGGCGTTGGGCGGCGTTCATTTTCCTCGAGTGGTTATCATTGTGTGCGATTCCCTTCACTATGCGTCGCGATGGTGACGAGCCACGACGGAACGAGCAATGAGCCCGACCTATGAGCGTCGCGGTTCTGCTTTCCGGGGGAGTCGACAGTTCGGTTGCGCTCGCGCTTCTCAAGCGACGCGGCGTGACCGGGCTTGTCGCGTTCTATTTGAGAATTTGGCTCGAAGAGGAGACGCGGTTTCTGGGGGATTGTCCGTGGATCGAGGACCTCGCCTGCGCGCGCGCGGTCTGTCGCCGGCTTTCGGTTCCACTTGAGATCGTTTCGCTTCAACGCGACTACTTCGAGCGGGTCGTCTCGTACGCTCTCTCCGAGCTAAAAGCAGGTCGCACCCCGAGTCCCGACATTTTCTGCAATCAGCGAATCAAGTTCGGTCTCTTCGCAGAGACCGTGGCCGACCGGTTCGACCGGATTGCCGGCGGCCACTACGCGGTTGTCAGGCGGTCCGGCGGACGGGCACTGCTTGCGCGCTCGCCCGACCCCGTAAAAGACCAGTCGTATTTTCTTTCGCACCAGTCTCAATCGCAAATCGCGCGTTCGCTCTTTCCTATCGGACACCTGCGGAAGGAGCACGTTCGGAAGCTCGCCCGACTGTACGGGCTTCCGAACGCCGACAGACCCGACAGCCAAGGGATCTGTTTTTTGGGAAAGATCCGGTATCCCGAATTCGTCAGACACTACCTCGGTGAGCGGACCGGGAAAATCGTCGACGCGCGCAGCGGCGCGATTCTGGGCGAGCACAGCGGGTTTTGGTTCTACACGATCGGTCAGCGGCGGGGGCTGGGGCTGGGCGGCGGTCCGTGGTACGTCTCGGGGAAGGCGCCGGAGGAGAATACCGTCTTCGTGACTCACGGCGATTTCCTGAACGAGACGTTGCGCGGCGAGTTTTCAGTCCGAGACGCGCACTGGATTGCCGGTCCTCCCGAACAACGTCGCCTTCAGACCAAGATTCGCCACGGTCCGGCGATTACCGGTTGCCGCATCGGGAACCCGGCGCGCGGCAGGTTCTCCGTGACGCTCGACGAACCCGACCCGGGCGTAGCCCCGGGGCAGTTCGCGGTGTTCTACGACGGTGACCTGTGCCTCGGCGGAGCGACGATCGAATAGACGTCCGAACGGCGCGGCGGTCGATCAGTCGCGTCCGTAGTCGAGGACGCTGACCTTGCCGGCGAGGACGCGAGCGAGCCGCCGGAATACGCCGGTAATCTCATGGTTGGGGTGGGAAACTACGAAAGGGACCCCGCCGTCGGAACCGCTCGGGATGTCGCCGTTCAGGTCGATCGAACCGAGAAAATCGACGCCGAGCTCTTCGGAAACGAGCGCGCCGCCGCCTCGTCCGAAAATGTCGCCGGCCATGTTTTCGATCACCCCCAGTACGGGAACTTCGAGGCGGTTGAACGCGTCGATTCCGCGGCGGGCATCGGACACCGATACCTTTTGGGGCCCCGTGACGATGATCCCCCCGGTCAACGGAACAAGCTGCGCAAGCGACAGTTGGGCGTCGCCGGTGCCGGGGGGCAGGTCGACGACCAGGTAATCGAGTTCTCCCCACGCGACTTCGCTGAACAACTGTGAAATCGCGCTATGCAGCATCGGGCCCCGCCAGACGAGCGCCTCGGATTTCGGAATCAGAAATCCCATACTCATGATCTCCAGGCCGTGCGCGACGGCGGGAGTGATTTTCCCGTTCTTCTGACCAGCGGCACGGTCGACGCCGACCATGACCGGGATGTTCGGACCGTAGATATCGGCGTCGAGGATACCGGTCTTCGCTCCGTCGCGCGCGAGACAGACGGCGAGGTTGACGCTGACGGTCGATTTTCCCACGCCGCCTTTTCCGCTCGATACGGCGATGATGTTCTTGATGGGGACCGAGAGTTTTTCCTCGATCCGTCCGTCGCGTTTGACTTCCGAGTCGAAAGACACGTCTATCGATCCCACTCCTTTGACGCGTGCGCGAATCTCTCGCTCGCTCTCGGATCGCAGAACGTCTTTCAACGGACAGGCCGGCGTCGTCAGCATGATGGTAAACGACACGTCCGATCCGTCGATTTCGATATTCCGAATGAAGTTGAGTGTGACAAGATCCTGGTGCAGTTCAGGTTCTATGACATGCGAGAGCGCCTCGCGGACGCTCTCTGCAGTTACCGTGCTCATATTTGCTCCTTACGTACGGCATCGAATTGATCGCTTGCGTGATAGGAAGAACGCACCCGCGGACCCGCTTCGCAGTGGCTGAACCCCCGTATCATCGCTTCGCGCTTGAGGTCGGCGAACTCCTCGGGAGTCCAGTAGCGGAGGACCGGCAGGTTCGCGCGTGACGGTCTCAGGTACTGTCCGATGTTGAGAATGTCGACCTGGTGTGCTCGAAGATCGTCCATCGCCCGAAGTATCTCGTCTCTGGTCTCGCCGAGACCGAGCATGATACTCGACTTGGTCGTGCACGCGGGATCGATCGTCTTTGCGGTCGAGAGAAACTCGATCGACCGAACGTAGCTCGACCTCGAACGAATTCTCGGCGTGAGCCTTTGAACGGTCTCGATATTATGTCCGAGGATCGCCGGCTTCGATTCGACAATCGTCCCGATGCTTTCTCGGCGCCCCATCATATCCGAAGTGAGAAGCTCGATCGAGCATTCCGGCTTCAGCCGCCTGACCGCACGAACCGTTTCCGCGACCAATCCGGCCCCGCCGTCGGGTAGATCGTCGCGGTTGACCATCGTAATAAAGACGTGTCGAAGCTCCATGCTTCGGACCGAATGCGCCACCCGAAGCGGTTCCCGTGGATCGACGGCTCCGGGCCTGCCGGTTTGTACGTCGCAGAAGCGGCAGCTCCTGGTGCAGATCCCGCCCAGAATCATAAACGCCGCCGTCCTGTAGGTTCCCCAGCACTCGTAGATGTTCGGACAGCTCGCCTCCCGGCAGACGGTATGCAGTCGCTCGTCGGCAACGAGTCTTCGCACCGCCCGGAAATTCTCGTTGGTGTTGATTCTGGTCTTGAGCCAGTCGGGTTTGCGATCGACCCGGTGCGCGCCGCTCATATACACACGGGAGCTCTCACTGTGGGATTGAAACCTCCGTTCGCTTCACCGTTCTCTGCGATATCGCCGACTATGATCGGCGAATCGCCGCGAGAACGTCTTATTTGACTGCCGCCGCCCGGCGATTCTCGACATGGCAAACCACATCGAGAATCGCTCATATGAGACAGAACATACCGCCGGCGGAAAGACGCAGTCAAGAAAGACGTGACGGCGGCCGAAAGCTTCGTTCGTGCGGTGAGACGACGCAGGAGAATCGAACGGGCGCCAGGAATTCGAAATATGGCCACTCGGTGCATCGGCCGCTTCAACATTTTCTGCGATATCGCCGGAAGAACCGACGAATCGCCACGAAAATGGCGGGTTTTCAGTGGCTTTGAGCGGCAATTCGAAATCCGGCGGGCCAGAT
>JAJRYZ010000106.1 GCA_024275515.1 Spirochaetota bacterium | reverse complement strand
GTCGTCGCCGCCGGCGTAGACTGTGTAGGTGTTCCGGAACGTGTCGCTACCTTCGAGCAGAGCGTAGAGCTGCCCGGTGAAGAAGAAGTCCATCGAGCGCGAGAGCCCGGCCAGCCGCCCGAGGCTCGCCCCGCCGCCCAAACCCCGGCCGCCCAAACCCGCGCCGCTTCCACCTCCGCCTCCCGCGCCGAAACCTGCGCCGGAGCCCGAACCCGCGACCACGACGATCGTCACGTATCCGATTCTGCCGGCGAACGAGATACGCGACGCGTACGGGTACATCCGCATCGAGTATTTTACCCGGGACGAGTTGATCGCCATCGTGCGCGACCGCCTGGAGAAACGAGGGGCCGATAAGGACGACTACGAACGCGCTCTCGGGTCGATTGCCGACGGGGGCGAGGTGCGCGTTCATATCGGTCGCCAGGACCTGATGCACGCCAACACACGCTGGTACTCGTATCGCTTGTCGGTGGCCGATACGGTCGTTCTCGATCGTTCGGGACGGGAAGGGATTCCCAATATCCGGGGGCGTGACGGCAACTGGTGGAACGTGGTGAATATCCCCGTGGAACAACCGATTGTGGATTCCCTCGACGTCGAAGTGTTCGACGTGAAATCTCAGACCGAATACCGGTACCGTGTCGTCCGCGAAGAACGCGTGGTCGAAGTTTCGGGAAACGAAGGATCATGATCTCTACGCGCGGCGACGCGTTCCGGAGATCTCGTCGGCCGATCGTATCGCGGGGCCGGCGCCGTAACTCACGATATCGAAGGAAACGACCGGAAGAAGGAGAGAGAAAAAGACGATTTTGGCAAGAACCGATTCGCCGCCCCGAGGATAGAACGCAAGAGACCGACTGAAAAGTCGTTCGATTACTTCTCTCCCAAGGGTCCGGGCGATAAGAAAGCTCAAAACCGCCCCGGCGAGTGCGCCGAGAAACGGACCGAACATCATACCGGCGCCTACCGCGAGCGGGATCGAAGGTATCGGCGAAACTACATCGCCAACGCCGTGAGTGCGGCGAAAACAAGGGGCGCGAGGACTCCGGCGCCCTCGATCCGGGCGATAAGTGTTTCGATCGTCACGCCGTCGAACGCGCGAAACCCGAAATGCGCAACGTTTGCGCCGACCAATACGGCGATGAGGATTGTCGCGTTTGTCCAGAGTCGCATCCAGGGTCTCCGATCGGAATATACCGCATCTCTTGATGTGTGGAAAACCGTCCCCGCCCAATTTTGCCGCTCTCATACGTCGATTCGCTTGACACAACAGCAATTATTGTGGATACTCATCTAATAGATTATCAGTATTTGTATTGATATGACTTATGAGTAGGAGAGTTTATGGCAAAGCGTTCAGCACCGGTACAAAAGGTCGATTTTCCGACTATTCGGTTGTCGGAGGTCGCTTCACTGCTTCGTCTTCCGCCCGGCGTAAAAGACGAAAAGATCAAGAAAGGTGGAAAGCGTGTGCGTTCGATTTCGATCACAGATATACCGGAAGCCGGTTACCTGTCCGACGTCGAATCACTTATCACACTTTCGACCGAGAAATTCGCGAGTTTGAAGAAATATGTGATTCAGCCGTTCGACCTGGTAATGTCGATACAGGGAACCGTCGGGACCGTCGGTGTCGTCCCTGAGAAGTTCACCGGAAACTGGATGGCGAATATCAGTCTACTCGTTGTTCGGTTTCGCGAAACGAAGCAGGAGCAGGCGATCGCGCTGTGCATATACCTCAAATCGAAACGAGGGAGAGATCTCATTCGAAAGCTGCAGAAGGGCGATACCATTAAGCGGATAAACGTAAAGGAGTTCGCGGCGGTGCAGATACCCGAGCTTTCCGCCGAGGTGAAAAAGGCGTCCACGTCGGCGTTCAAAGAAGAGATCAACATCAAAGCCCGAATCGACGATCTGTACCAATCTATGCAGGATTTGCGCGCGAGCTATCTCGCGTAATCACGCACAGCGTCTCATGTCCGGAAACGTTCTGGTGGGTCAGTCCGGCGGGCCCACTTCAGTTATCAACGCTTCTCTGCTCGGCGTTGTAAGCGCGTCGCTCGAGTCCGAAGATATCGACAAAGTGTATGGAATGCGCTTCGGCATCGAGGGTTTTCTCGAAGGGAGGATCTTGGACTTTGACCGGGTATCGCGTCACCAGCTTGATCTGCTGCGCGAAACGCCGTCGTCGGCGCTCGGCTCATGCCGCTACAAGCTGCGAGAGGCCGACTTGCCTCGGGTGTTCGAGGCGATCGAGGCGCTGGACGTCAGATACCTGTTCATGATCGGGGGAAACGACACGATGGATACGATCCATCGCGTCGAGGGATATTGCAGGGAGAAGGGCTACGATCTGCACGGCATTGGGGTTCCTAAAACCGTCGATAACGACCTATTCGGGACCGATCACACGCCCGGCTATCCGTCGGCGGCCCGATATGTGGCTCTTTCGGTGGCGCAGAGCGGTCGTCTCGCGCGGGACATGCAGCGGGTGGACAAGTTCGTCGTACATCAGACGGTCGGTCGCGACGCGGGATGGCTGGCGGCCTCCTCGGCGATAGCCCGCCGGAATCCTGGGGACGCGCCGCACATTATCGTTATGCCCGAGCGCCCCCTCGAACCCGAAGGCTTGTTGGAAGCCGTGGAGGCGACGATACGGAAGAACGGATGGGCCTACATCGTCGTCGGGGAGGGCGCGCGCTGGAGCGACGGGAAACCGATTTCGGCCGCTCGAGGTGTCGACGACTTTTCCAACATCGAGTTCGGCGCGATGAGCGGGTCGAGTGCGGCGATTTCGCTGCATGCCCGCATAGCCGAGCGCACCGGTTTCCGGGGAGAGTTCCAGGTGACCGAGTCTCTTCCGATGTGCGCGGCGGATCGAACGAGCCCGGTCGACAGGGAAGAGGCATACCTGTGTGGCGTGCGCGCGGTCGAACGGGCGGTCGGCGGGGATTCGGGAAATATGGTCGCCATCGATCGCGTGGCAAGCTCGCCGTATCGTGTGGAGTACGGCCGAGTCCCGTTGTCGAAGGTAGCCGAGAGGACGAAACCACTGCCCGACGGTTTCATCTCTTCGGACGGTTTGGACGTAACCGACGCGTTTCTCGCATATCTCAGGCCGTTGGTCGGACCGCTGCCGACCTACGCCGAGCTTGGTCCATGGAGGGAGCCACAATGAGCAACAGTGACAGCCATCTGGTTCGCGAGATGCGCGAAACGGCCGAGGTCATTCGTCGAATCGACACCGCCCGGATCGCGGAGCTCAGTCAACGTATTACGCGTTCTCGGGTCCTGTTCACCGGAGAAGGATCCTCGCGCATACTGCCGTCGAAAAAAGCACGATACGACAGTTTGAGGTACGGATACGCCGAGATTCTCGAGAGCGAGGGCGCGACGCAGGCGATCGAATACAACCTGCATCGACACACGATCCTCGCCGCGTCCAATTCCGGCCGTACAAAAGAGGTGGTGCGGCTATTGAGGACCCTTCGTGGTCGTGGACACGATGAAATCCTGCTGCTCACCGCAGGTTCGGATACTCCGGCCGAAGCGGCGGCGGACTACACCTATCGTCTCATATCGGGCAAGGAAGAAGCGGTTGCGGCGACGAAAACGGTACTGGAACAGGCGTTGGTCTACGATTTGGCGTTCCGCATGAAGAACGGAAAGCCGTTGCCCGATCTTGCGACTTTGGCGAGCCTCTTCGAGCAGGCACTCGAAATGGACATCCCCGATTGGGTATCCGAGCGAATCGCATCGGCCGGCACGGTCTACTGGGCGGGTCGCAACGACGGCGTCGGCGAGGAGCTAACGCTGAAAACGAATGAGATAACCCGAAAACCGGCGGATTTCCTCGAGGGCACATACGCGGTGCACGGTATAGAGGAGGTCATGAGCAGCAACGACGTCGTGATCGTTCTCCAGCCTTTTGAAGAAGAGGAACAGAAATTCCGCGAGGTGCTCATCGACGGGGTGGGGTTGTCGGTGATCGCGATAACCTCGCGCCCCACCGGCCTCGAGGCGCTTATCATTCCTGAAAACGGCGATTTCGCTCCGTATGTAGAGTTGGCGGCGGGATGGAATCTTCTCGTCGCCGTCGGCACACGTCTGGGGATAGACCTGGACAAGCCGGCGCGGGCGAGGAAGGTCGGAAACGAGCTGCCGGATTCGTAATCGATTCGCCGCGACCGCGTCCGATCCTTATTCGAAATGTTTGATTTCCCACCCCGATTTCTTCGCGTGCCGCGCAAGAAGTATGTCCGGATTGACGACAATGGGCGTTCCCACCGATTCGAGGAGCGGGAGGTCGTAGATACTGTCCGAATAGAACGCGCACGCCTCCGGCGCGATGCCGCGTTCCTCGAGAAAAGAGAGCACTTTCGTCTGTTTGGTGCCCCCGAAGGTCGGAAGATCGAGGAATCGCCCCGTGCAGCGTCCGTCTTCGTCGAACTCAACAGATGATGAAATGAGCGCGTCGATACCGAGCCGCTTTGCAAGCGGCTCGACGATGATATCAACCGAAGATGTGGCGATTGCCGTTTCTTCCCCGGCGCGGTGCAGTGCTTCGATATGGGCAATCGCGTCGGGGAAGAGCGCGGGGGCGATGGAGCGCTCGTAAGCCAAGTGCGCCACCTCTTCGAGAACGTCCCGTCTTATGCCCCGAAGCTGCGGAAGCTCGCGATTGATGTGCGCGGGCTTGAGCCTGCCGAGGCGATATCGTAGAAACACGATCGGCAGGCTCAGCAGTACCGATCTGGGTAAGACACCCTCGCTGATCGCGGTCACGATGAAGTGTCTCCCGCTTGAGCCCCTAACAAGGGTATGATCTAGGTCGAAAATGTGCATCCGATCAGGCTTCCTAACGCTTCGTCCGAAAGAGCGTCGGAAGTATAGTATGGAATCCCTCGCTGTTCAATTCGAAATCGTCGGTCCCGTGTCGTACCGACCGCGGCGTCTCGTCCGAGTCGGCGACTGCTCAACTCCGCCGTCCGCCGCCGAAAAGGCGTCTGAGAACCGAGCGCCTCGGTCGGTCGGTTTCGCGATTCTCCGGTTCGGTTTTCTCCTCGACCAGCCGGAACTCCTCGCCGTACTTTTTTCGGTAGTATTCGAGCCGATCCTCGACGGCGTCGCGGGAAGAGACGGTAGACTTTTCCCGTCTTTTCGGCTTCGGCGGACGAATCGATCCGCCGGCGCGCTCCCCGTCGGTCGTTCTTTTTTCACGCGTTCGTCGCGTGGCGGCGTCGGGTGCTTTCGTGGTCGCTTCCTCGCGCGCGACCGTTTCATCGCCCTCGCGGCGTGATTCGATCGCCGGCGGCCGTCGGGACGAGCCGACCACCGATTGCCGGGAACGACCGCTCGGCGAACCGGCGGAACGTGAGCCGCCTCTGCTTCGGCTTCCCGTTCGTGGTCTCCTCGGGCGCAAACTTCCGGGACGTGCGTGCTCTCCGACCGGTCTCGATCCGACCTTGTCCTCCGCAAGTAACGAATCGTCGTGCCGTTCGACCGGAATCTTGCGGTCGATCAGCCGCTCGATGGCTTCGAGACCGTAGACGAAGCGTTCGCAGGCAAGCGAAATCGCTTTCCCCGAGTTGCCGGCGCGCGCGGTACGCCCGATGCGGTGGACGTACCCCTCGGGATCCTCCGGAAGGTCGTAGTTGACTACCAGCGGAAGATCGTTGATATGAAGACCTCTTGCGGCTACGTCGGTGGCGACGAGGATTTGCAGTTTACCGGCCTTCATCTGATCGATGAGGTGCAGTCGCTTCTTCTGCGGCAGGTCGCCGATGATGTAGCGACTCTGATAGCCGTTTAGCTCGAGCCGTCTGGAAACCTCGACCGCCCCGCTCTTGGTATTGGTAAAGATGAGGGCGTTCGCGGGCCTTTCGCGTTCGAGGATCCCCAGAAGCAGCCTGATCTTGTCCGACCTCGCCACGTGGTAGAGTTCCTGGTGCACCTCGTCGACCGTGAGGTTTTCCGGGTTGAGAATAATCTGCCTCGGATCGTTCATGTATTCCCACGCAAGCTGCCAGACTCGAGAATTGAGCGTAGCGCTGAACAACATCGTGAGCCGTCTCTCTCGCGGCGGCATTCGTTTGAGCATTCTACGCAAATCGGGCAGGAATCCCATGTCGAACAACCGGTCCGCTTCGTCGATGACGAGGATCGAAGTGTCGCGGAAATCAAGCCGGCGCCGCTCGTTCAAATCGATCAGCCGGCCGGGAGTGCCGATAACGATCTCGACGTTTTCGTCGAGCAGTCGCAGTTGTTCGTCGTAGCCGACGCCGCCGAAAAAACTTCCCACTCGGTAGGGCAGGTGTGTTCCGAGCAACTTCGCTTCCTCTTCTATCTGGACGGCGAGTTCGCGCGTGGGAACGATAATAAGCGCGCGGTTTCGGTCGAACGCTTTGCGCTCGAAATGCTCGAAAATCGTTATGAGAAACGCCGCGGTTTTTCCCGAGCCGGTCTGGGACTGAACATAAACGTCTCCTCCGGCAAGGGTCTCGGGTAGCGTCTGTTCCTGAACCGGCATGCACGCTTCGAAACGCGCCTCTTCGATGCCGGCAAGCAGGTTTTTGTGAAGATCAAGTTCCTGGAATCGCATGAGTTGGTTTTCCGTGTTGCGGTGAATCGGGAGATTCAGCCGATGATATATTGAGATATTGCGGAACTAAACTTCCGGTACGCTTCCTCGTAGCTGTCGTCGTAGGTGTAGTTATACAGACAGTCTTCCACGATCGATCCGTCGGGTGTCTTGAATCGCATTATGGGAAAATGTAACGCCTTTTCGATCTCAGGGCAACGCACCCCCCGAGAAAGCAGAAATTTACAGAATTGGAGTTGTCGCATATCGACGGGCGCGCCGTTCGGATTGAAGAGGTGACCGCGCGCGTCGCGAATCTGCTCGAACGGGCCGCGGGAGTAGTGAAACGCGCGACTCGACGGAGTGTTACGGTCGAGAATGCCGCATTCGCGAAGACAATGTTCCATCTCGCCGATCATTCCGTGAAACGCATCGCGTGAGAGAGTCGAACGGAAGATCATGACGGCGATATCGGTGCCGGCCTGATAGCGTTCAAGAATGGCGGGTATGTCGTAGTTTACTATGAACACCTCCCCGACGCGTTTAATCGACTGGCAGTCGACGTTGAGCAGATCGGACTCGTCTACCCATGTGTGGAACATCGCCTCGCTGTCCATGTCGAGCAGATCCAGCGCCTCGAACGCGCCGAGAATACGCGCATCGGCAAAGGGGATCCCGAACCGTTCCTCGAATCGGACTTTCATATACGGCGTAAAGTGCTTCTTTCCGTGCTTGGCGAACGGGAGCTTGTAAATGTAGTGATACTCGATAATCCGTTCCCGAGTGATAAACTCGCCGGGTATGTTCGCCAGATAGGCGAGCTGAACGTTGGCCTTGTATTCGGGGTGTTTCTCGATAACGCCGAGCAACGTGCTTTCGGTGATTACGCCGTTCGTTTCAGGACGAAGATACACGAACACGTCCAGACCGACGAAATCATCGTCGGGCGGTTGGAATGGGATGATCACGGTGGGAAGCGAGGATTCGTTACACATAGTCGGACACCAGATATTTGAGACGATCGTCTGCGAGCGTGAGGTTTCTGTCGCAGCCCGGACAGACGAAGCGTCCGTCGCGCACATGCCGACTTGCGCATCCGACGCAGTAGACCGCTCCGCACACGGGACATTTCCCCGCCGGTGATTCCTCCGGCGGTTCGCCGAAGAGCTTGATCCGAGGCTGCGGTTCGAGCCGCTTCGGCGCCCACCACTCGCGGTGACACGTCGCGCACACCACGCGCGTTTTCGTCGCTTCGCGCAATCTTCGTCGCAATCGTTCCGTCCGATCGTCGTGACGGTCGGACGAACGCTCTGAAAGAAGCGCTTCGGCCTGCTCATACGCTCCCATTCGCAGGTAATGCTCCGCGAGGTTGCAGGCGATTTCGCCGTTGTCCGGATCGAATCGAAGAGCCTCCAGATACGCCGACTCGGCCCGCGCGTGTTCGCCCTTCTCGGTGGCGATATGACCGATGAGATTCAACCTCGTCGCGGTCGGCGACTCCTCGACCAGCGCGGCGGCGATCTCCTCGGCTTGATGGATCATATCACATTGATAGTATGCCTCTGCGAGATTCTCCCGGTAATCGCTCTGATCCGGGTCAATGGCCGCGGCCTTGCGGAACTGTTCGGCTGCCTCTTCGTATTTCCCATCGGAGGCAAACAGCTTGCCGAGCCGGTTTCTGCAGACCGCGGATTCCGGATGGTGCGCAAGAACCTCATGCGCCGCCGCCGTCTTGCCGTCCCGGTCGAGCGCCTCTGCGAGGTTCGCCGCGATTTCGGGCTCGCCGGGATCCAGCTCGACCGCGATCTTGAAGTGAGCGACCGCTTCGCCCGACTTCTCTTGGTCGAGCGCCACCAACCCCGCAAGGTTGTGTACCCACGGGTCTTCGGGCGAGAGATCGATCGCCCGCCGGAGATCTTCGCCGGGGTCCATCCCGCAGAGAAACCGGTTTTCGGCTCTTCGGAACCGATAGAGCGGATAGTCGGGCTCAAGAGCCGTCGCCCGGCCGAAACACTCGTCGGCCTCCGGGCGTTTTCGTTCCATCGAGCGCAGGATCCCGAGCAGATAGTAGACCGCGCTGTCGTCACTTTCTTCCTCGGCGAGCATTTCGAGCAACCGCCTCGCCGAGTCGAACTCCCGCCTCTGAAAAGCGAGCTTCGCTTTGAGAGAGATCGTTTCGCGATTGTCGGGATCGAGTCTCTCCATCCTCGCGAGCAAAGCCGCCAGATCGTCGTACGCCTCGTCCGCAAGAAAAAGCCGCGAAGCGGCCAGATACTCTCGAAAGGCCTGTGCGTCGGCGCGCGCGTGTTCGTACGCCCTTCCCGCATTTGCGTGGAACAAAGCGATCTCCGGTTGTATTTCCACCGCGCGCTCATACTCGCTCGCCGCACGCTCCCAGTCGCCGAGCGCGTAGGAACAGTTTCCCGCGAGATTCCAGACGCCGGGCAACGCGTCGACGGCATCGCGATGCGCGTCGAGAAACTCCCGCAATTCGAGAAATCGGTTTTCGAGGTAGAGAACGTTGGCTTTTTCGACGATCGCCTCAACGAGCGTCGGATCGGCTTCGATCGCGGCGGAGAACTCTTCAAGCGCCTCGCGCCTCATCCCGAGATTCAGTCGGCATAGCCCGGACAGGTAGCGTTCTTCGGCCGACGGCGTCCTGGCACCGGCGGCGCGACGCAGCTGCCCCCCCGCGGGTCCGAACTGGCCCATGGTGACGAACGTCCGCGCCAGACGTACGCGGCGGTCCGGATCGACGGGAATGTACGACGTCCAGCGATAGAACGCCGCCTCGACCTCGATCGGACGCGAATCGATGGCGAACTCGCGCAACGCAACGCACACCGAGTCGGCCGCATCATAGTTTTGTACGGCGAAAGCGAACATGCCCGACGGGATCGTCTCGTCGACGATCTCGCCGATCCACTCTTCCTCGAGGTAGAGCGAAAAGTGCGACCCGCGGGCGATGACGCGTAATCGAAAGGGTCGCGACGGCGTCGGCTTTTCGCATTCGGTCCAGTCGATCAGCGTGCGCGGGTTTCCGTTGAATACCACGTCGAATCTGAAACGACCGTCGGTAGACACGAGAGCATAGTAGAACGTCGACTCATCCGACTTGCGAAAAAGCAGCCCCGCCGCGGCGCTCCCCGTAGGCTCTTCGAAGCAGATATCGGCGGTGACGACGAAGTCGCCGTAGCGGTAGAGGTGATCGTCGGTCCACGCGAAGAGGTTTCGGCGGTGCGCCGTGAGCCTGAGTTCGCCGCCGACGATCCGCACCGAATACGCTTCGGAGGATTCCTCGCGGAACCTCGGATCGCCGAATCGCGAGAACCGTGTCGACCAGCGTTCCTCGACCGTCGCGTCGGGATCGCGCGGCGCCCGACGAAAAAGCCGGGAGAAAAACCGTCCGATTTCGTAGACCAGGTTCGACGGCACGGCGCCCTAATCCCGCTCGAACGGATGGAATTTTCGATAGAAGGCGGCCGGAACGATGAACGACAAGTGCCGCGGGAGTACACGGATCGAAACCGCGCATCGACCTTCCGCGTCGCCGACCGCTCGCCGCATCTCTCCGTCGACGTGGTAATCGAAGCAGGATTCAGCTGAAACCTCGACTCGCTTGACTTCGTATCGCTCGATCAGCGGTTTGCCTCCCTTGGCGAGTTTCTTGTTGATTCGATCATGCCTCCCCATCCAAAGCCAGACCGCGTTGAGAATAATGGAGCGTCTGTTTCGGAAATTGTACAGATAGACATCGAGATACCCGTCGTTGCAAACGACGTCGGGGCAGATCTTGAACAACATACCGTAATACGGTCGTGATCCGATTTCTATTTCGACGGCGTTGGTCGTTCTCCTCAGCGCCTCGAACCGATATTCGGCGTTGACCCGCGTGCCCTTGAACGAGTATTTGCCGTCGTGCAGCTCGAGGCGCCGTGTGGTCTCCGTGAGCCGGCGGAAACCCCCGAGAAAAGTCGTGAGAACCGCGAACAGATAGGTCGGGAAGCCCCGACGCACCTGCCCTCGGTTCTTGCCTCGACGATACACGCACGCGGAACGGTTCTTGAGCGTTTCCGCGTCGAAACCGAACCCGACAAGCTGACAATAGCGGGTTTCATCGTTGCATTCGGTTTCCAGCAGATCGACATTGATTGTGTAGTCGTTCCGCATGCTCTCGGCGTAGACCGCAACCTGCCGTCTGATGCCGAAAGGGACCTCGTAGGAGTCCTGTATTCCGTTTCCCGATCCTCCCCGGAGAAATCCGACCGATTTTCGCCGCTTCAGATCCGGGTTGCGCATCGTCTCCTCGGTCAGCGTCGTAATCGCGTCGTGAGCCGTTCCGTCTCCGCCCCACACCAGAAGGTGTTTGTGATCGCTTCTGCAGAACTCCCGCACCGACTCGATGAAGTGTTCTTTGCTCGTGCTTTCGATGACCAGCGGCACATCGGTTCGTTTGAGGATGCGCTTGAGGATCTTTGCGTATTCGGGAAACCTCGTCGGATTGATGATAAAGGTGCACGAGTAGAACGCATTCTTCGTGTGCTCACGCGATAACATGGCTACCTTGATCGAACGAAAGCGTCGAAGTAGCCGAGCGCGCGAAGCTGTGCTTTCACGAGAAGAACATCCTCCCTGGGAATATCGGGGATGATCAGGCGGACCAAATCGCCCGCAGGCTCCAGGACGGCCGAAAAACCGACGCTCTTGAGCGTTTCCCTCGACGCCTCGGCGTTCGTAAGCTCGCGATACGATCCGGCCTGAATATTGAACAGATCCGGGGCGTATCCGCCGTGATGGTAGGTCTCGCCGTCGCCGAGCGACACGATCTCGACGGAAACGCGGACGACGCCGTCGCCGACCATTCCGATCGCCGCGGCCGCCGCCCGCGAAAGATCGATGATTCTTCCCTCCACGAACGGGCCTCGGTCGTTGATTCGGACGAGCGTCGACTCCCCGGTCTTGAGGTTGGTGACCCGTACGATAGTGTTGAACGGAAGCGTCTTGTGCGCCGCCGTAAAACGTCTCGTGTCGAACACCTCGCCGTTGGCGGTCAGCCTCCCCTGAAACTTGCCCGCGTAGTACGATGCGTAGCCGGTTTCCTCGGCGATGAGCCGGGTCGCGCACACCGTCAGGAACAGAATGACTGCCGCCGATCTCATCAGGAGACACCTCTTCAACATCGCATGAGGCGGTTCCCGACGCCGTGTCGGAGAATCGGGAATCGCTCATGGGAAGTATCGACGGCTTCCGTTCGTGAGTCAATGCGCCTCTTGTCGGCAGTTCTCCGTTCGGCACTCGGCACACGGAGCGTTGCCGTTCCGATACAGCGATTATCGATATGGCAAGCCGTATCGATAATCGCCCGCCGGCACTACCCAAATGAGGCTTTCTCGTGGCGATTCGCCGGTCCCGACCGGCGAATCGTCAGAGAAAGGCAAGGCGGGCGCGGACTTCAGTCTCAAACTGAGAACAGCCTGGTTACGATAGCGCCGGCTTGCCAAGGTCCGGACGGCCGCCTATAATCCGGCTCCATGGCTGAGCACTGGGCCGACCGATACGCCGAGCTTATCGTCCGGCGCAAGGGTGAAAAGAAGCTCTACGTCTGCGCGTCGGGTATCACGCCGTCGGGCACGGTCCACATCGGGAATTTCCGTGAAATCATCTCCGTGGATCTTGTAGTGCGCGCGCTGCGCGACGCCGGGAAGACGGTCCGTTTCATCTACTCGTGGGACGATTTCGACGTGTTTCGCAAGGTTCCTGCGAATATGCCGAACAGGGAAGGTCTGGCGGCCTATCTGCGTCGGCCGATCGTTCATGTGCCCGATCCGCGCGGAAACGAGTCGAGTTACGCGAGGGCGAACGAACGTGAGATCGAGAGAGTGCTCCACCGGGTCGGGATAGACCCGGAGTACATCTATCAATCCGAGATGTACGCGAAAGGCGTCTACGCGGAGGGCGTGCGTACCGCTCTCGAGGCGAAGGATCGAATACGATCGATACTCAACAAGCACCGCAGCGCTCCGCTGCCGTCCGACTGGACTCCCGTCAGCGTTTTCTGCGCCTCCTGCGACCGCGACACGACCTCGGTCGAAGGCTGGGATTCCGCATGGAGCGTCTCGTACACGTGCCAAAGTTGCGGACATTCGGAAACGGTCGATCTGCGACATGCGACGGGAGTAAAGCTTCTGTGGCGCGTCGACTGGCCGATGCGTTGGAAATACGAAAACGTCGACTTCGAGCCTGCCGGGAAGGAGCATCATTCGGCCGGAGGCTCTTTCGACACGGCGCAGGAGATCGTCCGGGAGGTCTACGGCGTCGATCCGCCGGTGACGTTCAAATACGACTTTATTTCCATCAAAGGAATGGGCGGGAAAATATCCTCCTCGCTCGGGAACGTCGTGAGCGTAGAAGACGTTTTGTCGGTCTACCAGCCCGAGGTCGTCCGTTATCTCTTCGCCGGAACCCGCCCCGATTCGGAGTTCGCCGTTTCGTTCGATCTGGACGTCATCAAGATCTACGAAGACTACGATCGCTGCGAGCGCGCATATTTCGGCGCCGAAGAAATCGGCGAAAAAAAGCGCGCGAGGCAGCGGCGGGTCTACGAACTTTCGCAGATCGGGGGAGTTCCGGAGCGGTTGCCGCCGAACGTGTCGTTTCGGCATCTGTGCAATCTGCTTCAGATATACGACGGGGCGATCGATCCGGCGCTCTCCGCGGCGCTTCCCGACGGGATCGATCTCGACGCGTGCGACGACGACGCGCGGCGACGGCTTCGGACGAGGGCCGAATGCGCGTGGAACTGGATACGGAATCACGCCCCGGAAGATTTTCGATTCTCCATTCGCCCCCCGGATTCCGAGCCGCCTGCCCTGAGCGCGGAGGAGCGCGACGCGGTGTCGCGGCTCGCCGGCGCGATCGAAAGCCGGTTTGAAGAGTTCAGCGAACAGTCGCTCGGCGAGCTTTTCTACGAGATCGCCCAGCAAGCGGGCCTGGAGCCGCAGCAACTGTTTCAAACGATCTATCGCGTGCTGCTCGGCAAGCCGAAGGGGCCGCGACTCGCGTCGTTTATCCTAACCGCGGGACGCGATCGGATTCTCCCGATTCTCGATCAATGCCGACGGAACCTGTGAGTGCGTCGGCCGTTTTGCACGGGTCCGACCGCACCGCCGGCGCCCGTATTCCGTACAACGTATTCGGGGAAAGGTCTTGCGCTATCGGATCAGTCTGCGCAACAGGTGCTCGTTCCGGCGCCATTCGCGCGAAACTTTCACGCGCAGATCGAGATGGATCTTGTGCGGAAAGAGCTCTTCAAGCTCACGCTGCGCCTTGACGCGAATGTCGCGCACGCCGGCGCCCTTTTTCCCGACCACGATACCCTTTTGCGATTCGCGTTCGACCAGGAGGAATGCGCGAATCCACAGCTCGCGGCCGTTTTCCGATTCTTCCATGTCCGCGATTTCGACATAGACCGAGTGGGGAAGCTCCTTGCGCAATCGGTGGATCGCCTTCTCCCGGATGATCTCCGCGACCCGAAACTCCGGATCCTGATCGGTGTAGAACTCTTCCGGGTAGAACGGATCACCGGCGGGGGCAAGATCCGCGAGCACGGCGAGAAGCTTCTCCACGCCGTCGCCGCGTGCCGCGGAAATTCGGAGTATCCGGTCCTTTACGACGAGTCTCTTGAGCGCATCGAGGTGTGGGGCCGGGGAAACACCGAGGTCCGACTTGTTCAACGCGACGACGAGCCGGTCGGAGAAGGGCGCGACGAGTCTCCTGAGCGCTTCCTCCTCCGGCCCCGGAGGGCGCGAGAGATCGATCAGATAGAGAACGATATCGATATCGACGAAACTTTCGGTTATCAGTTTCGTCATATACCGGTTGAAACGGCGTTCGGAGGTGTGGAAGCCGGGCGTGTCGACGAACACGAGTTGAATGTTCCCCGATGTGTAGATCCCGCGCACCGCGTTTCTGGTTGCTTGCGGCGACCGCGCGACAATCGACACCTTATGACCACAGATACGATTGACCAACGTCGATTTGCCGGTCGAGGGACGGCCGACGACGGATACGAAAGCGGACTTGTTCGTGCACTTCATTTCGCGCGTCCAATTGATTACATTAAGGGACAATCATCGCTACACACAAGGAATTGACATGATGAAGCGTCACTATACTTTCAATTCATCGATTTGCACACTCTCCGATCCCGACGAACAGCGGGGCTCCGGCGAGAGCAAACCACAGGATGAGGCGCTGTTCGCACGGCTTCTCAAGACGCGAAACGTCCTCCTGTCCGGCGAAATCGACAAGGAACTCGCGGGGCGGGTAATCCGGCAGCTTTTGTTGCTTGAGGAGGAGAGCAACGACCCGGTTCGGGTGTTCATCGATTCTCCGGGCGGCGACGCCGACGCCGGCTACGCGATCTTCGACATGCTTCGTTTCGTCAAACCCGACGTCTATACCATCGGTATGGGACTGGTGGCGAGCGCGGCCGCGATCGCGCTGCTCGCCGCCCCCAAGGAACGCCGCATCGGACTGCCGAATTCACACTATCTGATCCATCAACCGCTCAGCGGAATTCGCGGCGTCGCGACGGAGATCGAGATTCACGCGCGGGAGCTCGAAAAGCTCCGACGGAAGATCAACAAGCTTATCGCCGAGGAAACCGGCGCGGAGCTCGATAAAGTCGAACGCGATACCGACCGTGACTTCTGGATGAACGCTTCCGAGGCTACCGATTATGGATTGATCTCGCGGGTCATCACGTCGCGAGACGAGCTCTCATAGGAGGGGACCGATATGAAACGCAGCGGCATCGAGGCGGCTCTGCAAAGCACTTTTTCGGGCATCCAGGCAAACGATCTGCCTGAGGGGACCACACTGATAACCGGCAAGGTGCGCGACATCGTCGATATCGGAGACGAGTTGCTTCTCGTTACTTCGGATAGGATCTCCGCCTTTGATCGCGTCCTTTCGACGATCCCGTACAAGGGGCAGGTGCTCAACGGGCTGTCGAACTTCTGGTTTGACCGGACGTCGGATATTGTTGCGAACCATCTGCGCCGGCGACTGACTCCGCGGACGGTCGTTGCCGCCCGATGCGAGGTGCTTCCGGTCGAGATCGTCGTTCGTGGGTATCTCACCGGTTCGGCCTGGCGCGACTATCAGGCGGGAAACCCCGTCTCCGGGATCGATCTCCCTCCGCGGATGCGTTTTAATCAGCGATTCGAGAAACCGCTGCTCACCCCTTCGACGAAAGCCGAGCGCGGCGATCACGACGAGCCTATCTCTTCGGAGGAAGTCGTGCGGCGGAGGTTGATCGATCCCGATCTGTGGCGGGAAGTAGAGAGAATCGCTTTCGCGTTGTTTCAACGGGGAACGCAGATAGCCGCTCGGCGCGGTCTGATACTCGTCGACACCAAGTACGAGTTCGGTCTTCGTGGCGATGAACTGGTGCTCGTCGACGAGGTGCATACTCCCGATTCGAGTCGGTACTGGTTCGCCGATACCTACGGCGAGCTCTTTGAAGCCGGAGAGAAACAGCGAAAGGTCGACAAAGAGTACCTTCGCCAGTGGCTCATGGACCATGGCTTCATGGGAGACGGCGCGCCGCCCGAGATACCCGATGAGATCAGAGTGAATGTGGCCGAACGTTACATCGAATCGTACGAGTTGGTGACGGGAGACAGGTTCCTCGGCGAGCCGACATCGATTGAATCAGAACGTGCGGCGATCGTGTCTTACCTCACGTAGGCTGCTTTCCGGTCTCCGCGCCGGGAGCGCGGCCGAACCGGGAGTAGCCCATGAACATCTCCGTTCGTTTCCCGATACTTCTTTTCACGTTGTCCGCGCTCGCGGCGGGGTGTACGCTCACTGTCCCTTTCAGGGATCGCACCGTCAGCATCCTCACCTACAATGTGCAAAACCTGTTCGACGACAAGTCCGGGGGGAACGAGTACGAGGAGTACGATCCCGATCGCTCCGACTGGAGCGCCGCGGAGTATTACGAGCGCCTCGAAGACATCGCGAGAGTGATCCGCGACGCCGAGAGGGGTGGGCCCGATGTCGTCGCCTTTCAGGAGATTGAACACCTCGGCGTGCTCAAGGACCTCGCGTCACGGTTCCTGGGCGGGCTCGGCTACCGATATATGTGCGTCGCCGACTCTTCTTCGCCGATTTCGGTCGGGGTGCTGTCGAGGGTTCCAATCGTCAAAGCACGTTCGCACGATGTGCGTATCGACGAGGAGGTGGACATCCGTCCGATGCTCGAGATCGAGCTTTCGGTCAGGGGCGAGAGCCTGCTTGTATTCGTTTGTCATTGGAAGTCCAAATCGGGAGGCGCCGCGCAAACCGAACGATACCGGATCGCCGGCGCCTCGGCGCTTCTCGACATCGTCGAAAAACGGCTCGGTCTGCGTCCGGGACTCGATATCGTGGTGGTCGGCGATTTGAACGAAAACGTCGACGAGTTCGATCGTGTCGGCGGCGCCTACCGAACGGCGCTGCTGCCGCCCGGTGTCGCGCAGCCGTCCGCCGCCGGCATGAGAAGCCTGGTCGTGGCGGGGGTCGGAGCGACCGACGCCCGGGACGCCATGTTTCTGTCGCCCTGGCCGTCCTCGAAGGCGCCGGGGAGTTACTTCTACCGGGGGGTCTGGGAATCAATCGACCATGTGTTGCTTTCGTCCGGCTGCTTCGACGGCCGCGCGTTCGAGTTTGCCGGGTTTGCGGTGGCGGCGCCGTCGTACATTCTCGCGGCCGACGGTTCGCCGCTTGCGTATTCGAGGAGGAGGCGAACGGGATTCTCCGATCACCTCCCGTTGCTCGTCTCACTCGTCCTGGTCGGTTAACCGTCGCGACGCATCCGCTTCGGCGCCGGCGCCTGCGCGTCGTTCAGGCGGAACCGACGTTGGAGAGCCTTTCAAGCACTACGGCGTATCTGCGCGTAAGAGCTACGAGGTCCTCCGCGTTGCGCTGCGCGTTCCGCAGATGCGAGGCGGTGGTGTCGGCGACGCGTGAAAGGTCGGCAAAATCGCGGGATAGTTGATGGATCAGATCGGCCAGTTCTCTCTCGCCGGCGTCGAGTCCGAGACCGCGAAGTCCGAACGCGACGGTCTGAAGATAGAGAAAAAGGCCGCTCGGCCCCACCGGAACGACGCGCATCCGCACCGTCTCTTCCATCAGCGCTCCGTCACCCTCGACAAAGGCGCGGTAGTAGATCGCTTCGGACGGAAGATACATCAGGGCGAACTCGAGCGTTCCTTCGGCGGGGCGAATGTACTTTGCGGCAATGTCGCTCGCGTGCTTCAGAAACACCCGCCGAATCTTCGCCGGCGTCCGTTCCCGCTCGTTGCTTTCGAGCAACGGCCGCACCTGATCGAGTGGAAACTTGGCGTCGACGGCGACGAGAAAATCTCCGATCCGGATGACGGCGTCCGCACGCGCACCGTCGGAGAACCGGTACTGAGTTTCGAAGGATCGATCGGGAAGCCAAGTGCGGAGCAACTCGTTGAGCAACGTTTCGCCGAGACCGCCACGCGAATGAGGAACCAGAAGGACCTTCGACAGGTCGTCGAGGTGCTCCGAAATCCGCTCAAGCTGATCGAGGCGCGTCGATATTCGCTCAAAAGGGAGCGGTCCTTCCCCCGGAGTGCGACGCCTGCGGCGGACGAGGAGCGCAACCAGAACGGCGCCGTTCACGACGATGAGAAGAGCGGCGACGACGAGAACGACGATACCGGTGAACGGTTCTATGGACACGTGACTCCTCCGGTGACATATTACAGGAAAACGCGAC
>JAJRYZ010000105.1 GCA_024275515.1 Spirochaetota bacterium | reverse complement strand
TACTCGACGGATGCGTCGAGTGCCGCGTCGAGCGCTCCACGATTCGCAACACCGGACTCGAGGGAGTCGTGCTTTCCGGTGGATTGAACAACCGGATAGCCGGCTGCGACGTGCACCACACCGGCGCCACGGGAATCGTCGTCGGGGGCGGAGAACGACATACCTATCGCGCGATGTACACTCCCTGCGCGAATCGAGTCACCAACTGCTACGTCCATCACGTGGGACTGATCAGGAAATCGGTTCCCGGAATCCTCATCGGCGGAGAGGGAGTCAATCCCGCGGTGGGAGTGACGGTCGACCACAATCTGATCCACGACGGACCGCGGTGGGGCATCTTTTCGAGAGGGAACGACAACGTCATCGAATACAACCACATCCGGCACGTCAATATCGAAACGAGCGACACCTCGGCGATCGACATGTGCGACCGCGACTGGACGATGAGGGGAACCAAGATCCTGTACAATCATGTCCACGATATCCTCGGCTACCATCGCGAAGGTGACAGGTGGGTCACTCCCGCCTACGCTTTCGGGATCTACCTCGACGACTGGACGAGCGGGGTCGAAGTCGTCGGTAACCTGATCTACCGTGTTCCGCGTGGGGGAGTATATCTGAACTCGGGACAGGACAACCTTATCGAAAACAACGTGGTCGTCGACTGCACACGCGAGCTTCTGTACTTCCACCGATGGACCCGGGACGAGCAGGAGGTGAGCCACGTCGGCACGCACGGGCTCGGATTGCGACGGAACACGGCGAGACGCAACGTCCTCGTCGCCGGTCCGGCCGCCTCTCCCGCCCTCTACGCCTTCGGATCGTGCGTCGATTCCGAGGGGGCTTTCGACGTCGATTCCAACACGTGGGATGAGAATCTCGTCTGGTTCTCCACCGTCGAACCGACGGTAAAGACCGGTTACGGAGAAGAAAGGCTTTCGTGGGAAGAGTGGCGTACCAAGGGGTACGACCGCTCGACGCGAGTCGCCGATCCCATTTTCCGCGACGCGGCAAACGACGATTACCGATTCGCGGAGGGATCGCCCGCGAGGGAAATGGGGATCGCCGACCTTCCGGTGGAACAGATGGGACCCTTCGAGAGTCCCGAACGGGCGAGTTGGCCTATTGTCGAGGCGGCAGGCATTCGCGAGCTCCGAAGAAAAGCCGACGCGTAGCGCCGACGCCAATCGGCGACTGATGCAGGATAGGTTGAAGCAACGCTTAGTGCCCGGAAGCTTGATAGCTGATTGGGAGCCAACACACGGTGCGGTCGACATTTAGACGGTGTGTTTTTTGAAAGGCATCGACCCCGGCGCCAAATAACAATCCTGCAGTGTTTTAGCCGTTATGGGCTAGCAAGCTTCCGGGCACGATAGAAGCAATGTCGAATTCGGCGAGCCAAACGCGACATCGTTCGGTATAATCGGACGGCATGAAGTCGACACACTTTCCCCGCTGGTGGGAGACGCCCGAGCTCACTCAGATCGATACGCTTCCGATGACAAGTTGCCTTGTCCCGTTTCCGACCGGCGCCGAGGCGCTTTCGTACGACAGGTTCGCCTCATCGTGGGTGCGATCGCTCAACGGAACGTGGCGGTTCCACCTCTACGATCGCCCCGAGGATGTCCCGGAGGCCGCGCTCACCGACTCGACGACGCCCGCGGGGTATCGTGACATGCCGGTGCCTTCGAATTGGACCCTCGAGGACACCGGCGATGAGCCCATCTACACGAACGTTCGTATGCCTTTTGAAAACAACCCTCCTTTCGTTCCGGATGAGAACCCGACCGGCGTCTACCGGAAGACCTTCGAGCTGCCCGCCGAATGGAACGGCCGACGGGTGGTCGTGCATTTCGGCGGCGTAGAGAGCTGCTATGAGCTCTACGTCAACGGCGTCTTCGCCGGAATGGCGAAAGACACCCGGCTGCCGAGCGAGTTTGATATTACGCGACTGGTCGAGCCCGGAGAAAACCGCATCGCGGTCAAGGTCGTCCGGTGGAGCGATGCGAGCTACATCGAGGACCAGGACCAGTGGTGGATGGCCGGCATCTATCGCGACGTCTATCTCTATTCGACCGCGTCGGCCTACATCGAAGACGTCGAGGCGAGGGCCGACTATAGCACCGACTCGCGCGAGGGTGTACTCGATGTTACCGCCCGGTTCGCCTACCGCTCGGTCGGAAGCGACGATCCCGCCTCGCGCTCGGGGCCGCAGCGGAGCTTTCTTCTCGACGCGGAGCTCTATGACTGCGAGGAAACGGTCGTGTGGACCGCGCGAAACCGTATCGATCCGTCGTTTCGCGTTCGTCAATACGTCGAATCGTTTCACGCGGTGCTTCCGGGAGTCGCGCCGTGGTCTTCGGAGTCGCCGGCTCTCTATCGTCTCGTTCTCACCCTCTCGACGCAGCAAGGCTCGCGCATCGAAAGTCGGTGCGTTCGGGTGGGTTTTCGCAACGTGCGGATCGCAGACCGGAAGTTGCTGATCAACGGACGCGCGGTTCCGATTCGCGGCGTCAACCGGCATGAACACGACGGTCGGCGCGGAAAGGTTATGAGTCGCGCGCTGATGATACGAGACATCGTTCTTCTCAAG
This sequence comes from Spirochaetota bacterium, assembly GCA_024275515.1. Lineage (GTDB taxonomy): Bacteria > Spirochaetota > Spirochaetia > ARS1246 > ARS1246 > JAJRYZ01. The sequence continues at coordinate 10,514 of JAJRYZ010000105.1, read as the reverse complement.
CAGTTCAATTTCAACGCGGTGCGTACCTCGCACTACCCCGACACGATCGAGTGGTACGATCTGTGCGACGAATACGGGCTATACCTGATCGACGAGGCGAATATCGAGGCGCACGCGAATTACCACTCGATTTGCCGCGATCCACGGTGGCGACGCGCGTTCGAAGAACGCATGACCAACATGGTCCTGCGCGATCGCAACCATCCGTCGGTGATAATCTGGAGCGCCGGCAATGAAAGCGGGCACGGGGAGAATCACATGCGTGCGATCGATCTCGTGCGAGAGCTCGACCCCACCCGGCCGATCCATCACGAAGGCGAAGTGAAACGGACGTGGAGCCAAGCGGGGAACCGCTACATCGGAGGGAACAATCGGTACAACGATCTGGTCGACCCGATGTATCCGACGATTGAATCGATCGTCGAACACGCACTCGCCGACGCCGATCCCCGTCCGGTCGTTCTGTGCGAATACTCGCACGCGATGGGTAATTCCAACGGAAGTCTCGCGGAGTACTGGGACGCCTTCGAACGTTACGACGGTCTGCAGGGCGGGTTCATCTGGGAGTGGGTGGACCACGGAATCGTTCGAACCGACTCCAAGGGGCGCGAGTACTGGGCCTACGGCGGCGATTTCGGCGAGACGATCCACGACGGGAACTTCGTCGCCGACGGTCTGGTCTGGCCCGACCGCACGCCTCACCCGGCGATGTGGGAGTTCAAGAAGGTCGCGCAGCCGATCGAGGTTCGGGCGACGGCGGTCGCCGAGGGTCGGTTCGTCCTGCGGAACAAGCAGGATTTCACCGGTCTCGATCGACTGATCGGCAGATGGGAGCTCCGCGTCGAGGGAGAAGTCCGGGACGGCGGTATTCTTCCGGCGATCGACGTTCCTCCGGGCGAAAGCGCGACGATCGAGATCGGCTACGCCGATGAGTCCGCTCTGCTCGAACCGGAAACCTACGTCCGCTTTTCGTTCGTCACGCGCGAACAGACCCCGTGGTGCGCCGCCGGCCACGAAGTCGCGTGGGAAGAGTTTCCTGTCAACCGGAGTCGGCGCCCCGCGCCGGCGAAATCGACGTCCCCGACGGCGCGGACCGAGAGGCGCGGGGATGCGATCGTCCTCCGCGACGGGCCGCTCGAAGTATCGATACCGTCGGGGGATCCGGGCGCCGCCGCGCGCCCGATTACCGAGATCGACCGGATGCGGGTACTGGTCGACGGTGAGGAGGTGTTGCGGCGTGGTCCGCGGTTCAACCTGTTTCGGGCGACGACCGACAACGACGGAATCCGCGGGTGGTCGGGTCAGGAGAACAAGCCGATGGGGCAATGGCTCGCCGCCGGATACGACCGACTGCGCGTCATCGGACGTACGATCGGCGACTCCGACTCCACAGGCGGCCGAACGACGCCCGCCGTCGTGGAAGCCGTCGAGTACGTCGGGACCGATGAGCGCGCGATCATTCGCTGCAGGCAGACTGTGCGTATCGTCTCTCCCACGCTGCTCAGGTTCGACGTCGACATCCGCGTTCCCGAATCGCTTCCCACGCTCCCGCGCGTCGGCGTCATCATGGAGACCGCGCCGGGCTACGAGTCGCTCGCCTGGTACGGCCGCGGACCGCAGGAGAATCATATCGATCGAAAGGTCGGATACCCGATCGGCCGCTACGCGGGGAGCGTCGCGGAGCAGTACGTGCCGTACATCATGCCGCAGGAGAACGGAAACAAGTGCGAGGTGAGGTGGCTCGAACTGTCCGACGGACACCGTCGGATTCGCTGGATCGCGGACCCACTGTTCGAGTTCTCGGCGCACCACTTTACCCCGGAGGATCTTTTTGCCGCGCGGCATACGATCGATGTCGAAGACTCGCTGCGGGAGGAAACGGTCGTGAGCATCGATTCGATGCAACGCGGAGTGGGAACCGGGAGCTGCGGCCCGCAGACGCGAAAGCCCTACTGCATCGAACCGGGCGACCACTCTTTCGGTTTCTGGGTCGAAATCGACACGTAGACCGCTCCACGGCGAAAGGGCGCGGTTGCCCAAACCTCGGCGGCCGGGCTATTCTATTCTTTGAAGTGAGAGGGCAATCAGCATGACGAAAGGGATCAACTACTGGGCATTCCCCGCCGGCGACGACGGAACACCGCTCGACGCCGTCGAAGCGATGCGGACTGCGAAGAGACTGGGGTACGACGCGATCGAGCTGACCGCCGCCGATTCGGGGCCGGTCACTTTCGACACTCCCGATACGGAGCTCGGCACGCTTCGCTCGACGGCGGAGGAAATCGGGATAGAACTTGTAACCCTGGCGTCGGGATTCGCCTGGGCCACACCCGCCTCGTCCTCGGATGCGGCGGTCGGCCGCGAGGCCGAAAAAAAGGGTGCGCGGATGATCGAAATCGCGGCCGCGTTGGGTGTCGAGACCGTGCTCTACATTCCGGGCGTCGTGTCGGCGACCTTCGCGCCCGAACTCGGCAGGACCGCCTACGCCGAGGTGCTCGACCGCTCACGTGCGGCACTCGAAAGACTCCTTCCGAAGGCGGAGGAGCATAAGGTCAAGATCGGGATCGAAAACGTCTGGAACCGGTTTCTGCTCGACCCGATATCGATGCGCGACTTTATCGATCGGTTCGGTTCGCCGTGGGTCGGCTCTTATTTCGACGTCGGTAACGTCATGCTCTACGGCCACCCGGAAGATTGGATTCGAACGCTTGGGAAGCGGATCTGCGCCGTTCATATGAAGGATTTCCGCGTCGGAGTGGGGAACCTGGACGGATTCGTCGATCTTCTTGCCGGCGACGTCGATTTTCCCGCCGTCATGGATGCACTCGCGGAGATCGGCTACGACGGACCGTATACGGTCGAGTATGTTCCCGGCGTTCTCGGCGCCGCGGAGAAGGGTATCGCCGCGCTCAAGCTGATCGAAACGATGCGGCGGAGCGCTTCGACGAAGGGAGACGGATGAAATGACGCGAATTGCTCTTGTCGGTGTCGGATTCATGGGGAAGACACACCTCGGTGTCTACGATGCTCTCGACGGGGTCGAAGTGACGGCGCTGTGCGATGTGCGCCCTGCGCAGATGGACCTCGCCTCGGCCGAACCGTCGGGAAACATCGAAGTCGCCGCCTCCGGATCGACGCTTCCCGACGCCAAGCGCTACGCCGACTACGAAGAACTGCTCGGGGCCGGAGGATTCGACGCGGTCGATGTCTGTCTTCCGACCTATCTACACGCCGACTACTCTATTCGCGCGCTTGACGCCGGATACCACGTCTTCTGCGAAAAGCCGATGGCGCTTTGCGGTGACGAAGCGAGCCGTGTAATCGAGGCGGTCGAACGTTCCGGACGACTTTTTCAGGTGGGCCAATGCCTGCGCTTCTGGCCCGCCTACGTCGAGATGAAGCGAATTATCGACGAAGGCGACTACGGAGCGACGCGCGCGGCGAGCTTTACGCGGCTTTCGAATACCCCGCGATGGAGTTGGGACAACTGGATCCTCGATCCCGATAGGTCGGGAAGCGCCGCGCTCGATTTGCATATTCACGATGTCGATATGGTCCGGTGGCTCTTCGGAGATCCTTCCGCCGTCCGTTCGCGTGGAATAATCGACAACGGCGGGGTTTCGCACATCGCGACCGACTACGCCTACGATTCCGGCCTTCTCGTCCAAGCGACCGGAGGATGGATCTGCTCGGACAGCTTCGGTTTTCGCATGCAGGCGATGATTATCCTTGAGCGGGCGACGCTGGAGCTCGACTCGACCGGCGAGCACATGCTTGTCGTCCATCCGTCGGACGGGGAAGCGGCGCCGGCGGCTCTCGATGCGCGCGACGGCTTCTATTATGAGCTGTCGAGCTTCACCGCGGGCGTTTCCTCCGGGAAGCTCTCGGAGGCGCTGACGCCCGAAGACGCCGCGGCGGCCGTTCGGATGTGCCGCGCGGAGATCGAGTCGGTGGAAACCGGACGGGAGATTCGAACGTAGTAAGTCAACAACCACCGGCCGGGTGAAACGGTAGTTTTCCCGCTTAAAAGCGCGGGGTGCCGCGTCGGGCGGAATCCCGCCGGTTTGAGCACGGCGCCCGCGGATCGGCCGACCTGAGCGTGAGGCGCCCGATACCGGAGGTATGTCAGTGGTAACATCGAGTACCTGGTTGTTCGCCGCCACCGTCGCGGGCTGCTATTTCCTCTTTGTGACGCTGTTCAATATCGCGTACCTGCGTCGAACGAGGTCGGTCGCGCCGCGCACCGACGGACCTCTGGTAAGCATTATCGTCCCCGCGCGAAACGAAGAGCACAACATAGCCGGTTGTATCGACTCGCTTCTCTCGCAGAACTACGGGCCGATCGAGATCATCGTCGTCGACGACGATTCGGAGGATCGCACCGCCGAAATCGCGGCGGCCTATTCGGCGGAGAACTCCGAGGTAACGGTCGTGTCGGCCGGTCCGCTCCCGACCGGGTGGATGGGCAAACAACACGCGTGCAGCGAGGGAGTGCGGTACGCATCGGGGGAGTTGCTGTTTCTGACCGACGCCGACGTCGTCCACACCCCCGACAGCGTCGGATACGCGGTGGCGGCCATCGAGGCGCGGCGCGCTTCGTTTTTGTCCGGATACGTCGGACAGGACATGCGGAGTTTCGGCGAACGATTAATCGTCCCGATGACCTATATCATCACGGCGTTGCTCCTCCCCATTCCGTTCCTGACCTCGCGGCTCTTTCCCGAGTGGGCCCTCGCGATCGGGCAGTACATGCTTATCCGACGGGACGCGCTCGAGGCGATCGGCGGATACGCGGCGCTCAAGGAGTCGCTCGTCGAAGACATGGCGATGGCGCGCGCGGTAAAGGCGGCCGGAAAAAAGACGGCCTTTGTCGACGCGCGCGCGGCGGCGACGTGCAGGATGTACGACGGATACCGCGCTGCGTTCCGCGGATTCGCGAAGTGCATCTTCGGCGCGGTCGGCGGACGCGCGTGGGTTATCGGGGCTCTTGCCGCGGCGGTGCTTCTGTTTATCGTGCTGCCGTTCGTTACGTGGGGCCGGATGGTGTTGACTCACGGTTTGCCCGGAGAGCCGGCCGCCGCGCCTGTGGTTTTGTTTTTCATCACATGGGCTTTGACGCTTTACGACCGAAGAGTGCCTCCGGGACTCGCCCTCCTCTACCCTCTCGCGTTTGCTAACCTGGTGCTTCTGGGTGCGGTTTCGATGCTCCGCACCGGATTCGGGGCGGGAATCGAGTGGAAGGGCCGACTGGTGCGTTGCGGCCGACCCGATCTCCCCGACCCGGAGATCCTCAACGCCGTCGGCGTTTACAGGTTCGTCTCGTTTCTTGTCTACTCGTTCGTGTTCGCGCTCGTGGTCGTCTACAACAAAGTCGTTTTCGGTCTGCGCGTCGAAGGCCGCTCGAAGCTGCGGGAGCTGCAGGGAGGATTCTTCCTCATCTCCAACCATTCGCTCTATCTCGATCCAGCCATCGTCGCGCACGCGGTTTTTCCGAGGAGGACCTACTTCACCGCGCTCGAAGAGACGTTCGACAGACGTTTTCTCGGCGGATTCATTCGGCTTCTCGGTGCGTTTCCCCTGCCGGAAGCGTTCTGTCTGCGGCGTATTATGCCCGCCGTCGAGTGGGCGCTCAACCGCGGAAAATGCGTCCATTTTTTCCCCGAAGGCGAGCTCTACCACTACAATCATCGGCCCGCCGAGTTCAGCGAAGGCGTATTCTATCTTGCTCACCGGTTCCGCGTACCGGTCGTGCCGGTCACGCTGGTTGTTACGCCTCGTCGGCTGTTCGGACGCGAAATCGCGCGGCCGCTCGTCCGCGTGTCGGTCATGATCGGCGAACCGCTCTATCCTTCCGACCTGAAACGCGAAGCGGTTCGCGCGATGGCGCGTCGCGCCCGCGAAGAGATGAGTCGGGCGATCGAAGAAGCGCGATGCGCGAGGCATCTATGGGCGAGAGGTTAGGCTCGACCTTCAAAGACTACGTGGAAGCGATTCGTCGGCTGCAACGAGGGACGTCGACTACGCTGGTTCGTGACCTCGCGGCGCTTCGCACCACACCGAGAGGCGCTCTCGGCCGGCGGGCGCGCCGGGAATCGGACGCCGGCTGAGCCGATCGCGCCCGCGCTCATGCTATACTGTCGAAGCATGGACGACATTCTCAGCGTCCTTATCGTGGAAGATGAACAACCGATACGCGAGGACCTGGCGCTCTATCCGTGGGACGAGTCCGGAGCGATTCTCGTCGGGGAGGCGGCGAACGGACGCGAAGCGCTCGAAGCGTGCGACGACGTTGTGCCCGATGTCATCGTCACCGACATCACGATGCCGCGCATGAACGGGATCGAGCTGATGGAGCGCGTTCGCGAACGTCATCCGGAAACGGTTTTTATCGTTCTTACGTGCCACGAGGACTTCGAATACGCGCAGAAGGCGCTCCGCCTCGGCGCGATAGATTACGTGACGAAGGTCGCGATGCGCGACGAAGACCTGAAGCTCGCACTCGATAAAGCCCGCGAACGCGTATGCGCGGGGAAACGACTTAAAGCGAGCGCCTGGCGCGAAGCGTACTGGGATCGCACGTCGCGTTTTCGCGCCTTCCTTGCCGGAATCGACCCGCTTCCGGAGTTTATCCACCTGCCGTCACGGTTGGCCGTCATACACTTCGTCTGTCAGAGAATCGACGCGACGTTCGCCAATCGGTACTGTCAGCTCCGTCTTGAGCGCTGCGGCGAACCGGTGTGGTTCAGCCCCGGGGGAATGCGCTGTGTGCTTCCCGTCGCGGAAGAGTCGGACGAGGCGATGAGGCGCCGCCTCGTCGAGATCGTTCGCGGGCTGCAGGAGAACGCGGAGTCGTCGATGCCGTACCTGGGCGGCGAAGTTCGCTTTTTCGGATCGTACTCCACGTGGATCGACTCCGACCAGCGGTTGGCCGCCGAGATCACGTCGCTCGACGTCGTTCGCGATCACGCGTTCTACGACGAGCAACAGCTCGTGTTCGCGGGAAATTGCGCGCCGTTCCCGCCGCTCGACGACGTGCTTCGCGACGGGCTCGAGCTCGAACTTCGCATCGCCGAACGGTCGCTTCACCGCCTGTCGAACTATCTCAAGAACGGTTTGGTGATATGGGGCAGAAAGCATCGGGTAAAACCCGATCATCTGAAGAGCGCGCTGATTTCCCGACGCGACGGCTGGAAACGACGGTATGCCGCCGATGCGCAGGACGAGCGATTCTGGACGCGGCTTTCCGGCGTGTCTCGGCTGAGCGAGTTGGCCCACCTGTTGAGCAGGGAAATCGAAGAGGGCGCCGGATGCACCGAGCGGGAGCAATGCCTGAGGCAGGAGGTCGTCGCCGCTCGCAGGATCGTCCGTGAAGAGTACGCGGAATCCCCGACGCTGACGTCGGTCGCCGAAAGAGTCGGGTTGAGCGCCTCGTATCTGAGCCGACTGTTCAGCAGCGAAACCGGAAGGACCTTCAAGGACTACCTCACCGAGGTCAGAATCGCCCAGGCGATGGAGCTGCTCCGTACTCCGGGGATAAAAGTATACGAAGTCGCCGAAGCGGTGGGGGTTCCCAGTTATCGCCATTTTTCATCCATGTTTCGAGCGATGACGGGGCAGAGACCCAAGGACTATCAGAAGGGGGAGGTGCACGAAGATTAGAATCGGACTTGCCGGAAAACACTTCCTACTGCTCTTTACGACGACCTTTGTGTTGTTCTTTCTGTTGTCGTGGCTGAACTTTCGCGAAAGCCGCACGATGCTCAAGCAAAAGATGCTCGACGAGGCGTCGCTCCTTGTAAGCAAATCGAACCAATACCTCGATCTTTATACCGAGAGCGTGAGAAGTTTGTTTCTCTATCTTCAATCGGACACGATCACCGCATCGGGCCAACTGCTCGCTCTCGCCGATATTTCGCCGCTGATCATCGAGACATTGTACTTCGTCGCCGACGACGGGTCGGTACTCTCATCTCGCCAGGTCGAATATGACGTAATGGGTAACGATTTCTCTCAAGCCGACGTCGATCTCGGCGCCGTTGGATCCGTGCTGGTGTGGAGCGAACCGTATTACAGCCCGCTTTCCGGAACCACGGTCGCGTTCCTGCAGCGAAACGACCGCGGCGTCATGATTCTCGAAGCCGATCTCGACGTGCTCGGCGAAAAAATCGTCGGCCTGGTCGACCGAAGAGGCATCACGCTCCATGTCACCTCGGCGCGCGACGCAACGATTCTGTACGATTGGAACGGACCTTTTCGATTCCCCGTATCCGAGGACGAGATGCTCAGGCGGGCATTGTCGACGGTTCCCAAAGGAGTCTCGACTTTCGTCTGGAAGGGCGCTGTGTACGATCTGATAAAATCGCGCGCGAACAGTCTGGGCTGGACCGTCTACGCGATTCTCGACCCGGCTTTTTTTTCGGAAGGACTCGGCGTGCTCAGCCGGGGGTTCGCCACGCTCGCACTCCTCCTCTTTGCGTTGCTGCTGCTGTCGTCCGTCGTGCTCAGTTTGATTATTACCAAGCCGATGCGAAGACTCGCTCTCGCCATGGATCAGGTGAGAAGTCTGAAGCATCTTACCCCGATCGCGAACACCTATCAGGATGAGCTTAAGAGTCTGGTCGACGCCTACAACAGCATGATGGGCAGAATCATCAGCCTGACGCGTGAGAAGAACGAGTACGAGTGGAAAATGTTGCAGAGCCAGATCGGGCCGCATTTTCTCTACAACACTCTCGCGTGTATTCATTCGCTTGCAAAACGCGGACGGATCGCCGAAATCACTCACGCCGTCGGCTCGTTGATCCATCTGCTGCGTTACAGTTTCGACCGGACGAGCTGTGACGTCGCGCTCGACGACGAGCTGCGAGTCCTCGACTCCTATGTCGCGATCGAAAACATCCGCTACGGAGATCTCTTCGCGCTCGACGTCCGGGTACCCGCCGATCTCCGCCGTCTGCGCGTTCCGGCTCTGTTGCTGCAGCCTGTCGTCGAAAACTCGATCTTTCACGGTTTCTCCGGCGGAGACGGCAAGGGGCGCATATCGGTGAGCGCCGCGCGCGACGGTTCGCGACTCGTCATCACCGTAGAGGACGACGGACGCGGGATTCCGCCCGACAAACTCGACAGGCTCCGCCGTCGTCTGAAGGAGAACGACGGTTCCGACAACGATGTCGAGGCAACGACCGTCGTCGGGTCGGGGGACCGAATGAACGCTATCGGGCTGCGGAACATCGAACGTCGACTGCGCGTTCACTACGGCGAAGAGTACGGGCTTCGCATCGAAAGCCGGCCGGGAGTCGGAACGCAGGTTTCGCTTGTCTTACCGGTCGTCACCGGGTGAAATGACAAGAATCCGTACATTTTGCCAAGATTTCTCTCTTTTCTCCGTCGAAACGCGACTCTACAATCGCGTATGGAGAGGAGATGACGCTCAAGCGGATCGCAAAATACAGCCCGTTCTACATCATGATGGCTTTGCCGTTGCTCTACTTTTTCATCTACCGCTACATTCCGATGTACGGAGTCGTCATCGCTTTCAAGGACTACAACGTTATGAAGGGCGTCGTGGGCAGCCCGTGGGCCAAGCCGCTGGGAACACATTTCAAGATGTTCTTCGACTCCCCCTACTTCGTCCAGCTTCTCCGCAACACCATACTCATAAGTTTCTATAAATTGTTGTGGGGAACCTTTCCGCCGATTCTCCTGGCGCTGCTCCTGAACGAAGTGCGGTTCTCCTGGTACAAACGCATCATACAGACTCTAAGTTATATGCCGCACTTCCTTTCGTGGGTGATTATCCAGGGCATTCTGATCGCATTTCTCTCCGAAGACATGGGGCTTATCAATCGCGCGATACGCGATTCCGGAAGGGACACGATTCCGTTTCTTATTTCCACCGGCTGGTTCCGGCCGCTTGTCGTCGGAAGCGCCGTCTGGCGCGACATGGGGTGGGGCGCGATTATCTACCTTGCCGCGATTTCGGGTATCAGTCCCGATCTGTACGCCGCCGCCACGATCGACGGGTGTTCCAAGATTCGGATGATGTGGCATATCACCCTGCCCAACATCCGCTACGTCATCATCCTCATGCTCATTCTCCGACTGGGCCGGGTCATGGAGGCCGGGTTCGAGCAAATATATGTCATGTACAATCCTCACGTCTACTCGGTCGGAGACATACTCGACACATGGGTCTACCGCACCGGTCTTGAGCAGCTGAATTTCTCGCTCGCCTCGGCGGTCGGACTGTTCAAATCGGCTATCGGTTTCATCCTCGTCGTGGGGACCAACACGATCGCCAAGCAGTGGGGAGAGAACGTATGGTAGGCGCGCGTTCGATCAGGCTGCAGCGGAGGACGGCGCGAAGGCGCGTCCGGGTAAAGCTCTCCACCGGCGATCAGGTTTTCAGCTGGCTGAGCGTCGTTTTCCTCGGCGCCGTCGGTTTCGTCTCCGTCTTCCCGCTTCTGTTCGTTCTTTCGGTTTCGATTACTCCGATCGCCGAAGTCTTTCGAAAC
>JAJRYZ010000104.1 GCA_024275515.1 Spirochaetota bacterium | reverse complement strand
GCCGGCAAGGCCTGCGCAAATCCAGGATCGACGGGCGAGTCGATCGGATTCGCGTAGACGCGCGGGATGTCAGCACCGGCGGTGGTGGCTCCAAGGAGGCCACCGACCATGACCATGACCAAGACCGTGACCATGAGCAGCGGCACGACGTACAGCGAGCCGAGAAGCCCGGTCCACCCTCGCTGTTCTCGCGCTTTTAGCCGCTCGGACCTGCGCATGGATGGGAGTCTCCCTCTTTTATCCCGAATGGGTCTCGGGGTTTGAATCTCGGAGCCCCCTCCGTCGGTCATGATAGGCGCGGTTGGGGCGCCGGACAATCGTTGGGGACGGAGTTGTTGTGCCTAAGGCCAGGGTTTGCGGTGGATGGGATCGATTTTTCCGTTCTTGTCCGAATCTTCTCCGAGTTTGCACCAACAGGGGGTCCCCAGATACAGCTCATCCTTCATTCTCTGCGTCGCATCGCCAATCCCCTGATCCCGAGTATCGACACGAACAACCCCACGGCGAATCCTGGCTCCGGGACGACGACCGATGCGATCGTTTCGCGCGGGTTCGCGGGAACCGCGGTTCCGCTTTGCCACTCGTAGTCAACCTGATAGGTGCCTTCGATGACAAGAATATCCGGAGACGCCTCATGACTGTTTCCCAACAGGACTTCGTCGCCGTCGGCGTCGCGCAGAAGGAATCGACCGTGATCGCTTTCGACGTCCGGGAACTCTACTCCGTCGAGGCTGAAGCGAGGCGCGACCAGCTGCGTGCGGATATCGATCAACGTCGATGTGAATTCATTGACCTGAAGACCACGAGCAACAACGTGCCAGCGATTCAACGGCGTGAGGCCCTGGCTTTCCCAGAAAGCGTAGACGACATCGTATTCACCCCTGATGACGCGGCGCAGGAATGGCGCCTCGTAGGACCGACCCAAAAGAGACTCCGCGCCTGTCTCGGGCTCGATGAGGTGGATTCGACCGAAGTTGAGGCCGGAATACGGAAACGGTGCACCGTCGAGTCGGAGATTGAGGTCGAGGACGGCCGTCTCGATATTGACCGGAAGCGGGCCCGACTGATCCAGCACAACTCCCGTTGCAAAGCGGGTGTGCGCATTCGACGGAATCACGGAACCAGGTACAAGCAGCCTGTAGTAAAAATCGTAACTCCCCTCGATCAGTGTCTTCGTCGCAGGAACCTCGTGGGTTCTGCCAAGCGAAACGAAGGCGCCGTTGCCGGCTCGGTACTCAATCTGCGCGTTCGCGAATCCACCACCCGGGAAAGCGAGACCGTCCATCAAGAAAACGGGATCCACGCTATGGGTCGTGACCTCGACTTGAATCCCGGTAATCCCCGTAAGATCGATCAAAAGGTCCTCATCGACAATGGCCCAAGGGTTCGTTGGTGATACACCCTGCGTTTCGCGAAAGGCATAGATGACTCGATAGGTCCCGGGAATAACACGAAGCAGAGCCGGGGTACTGGTCCGTCCCACAAAGAACGAGGCAGCGGTCGACGGGTCTTCAAGATGAATGTGGCCGAAATCGAGCCCGCTATTCGGGAACGGGACTCCGTTGAGCATGTAGGTGAAGGTTCGAAAGACCATCGGCACGTCGACAACGAGTGACGTCGGCTGATCGATGAGGATTTTCTCAAGAATCACAGTCCGCGTGTTTGCCGGGATCAGCGTTCCGGATCGATGCGCGTAGATCACATCGTAGACGCCCGGGACGACGTAGATCGCGCTAACTGCCTGCTGACTCGTACCGATAGGGACTTCGCGCCCTGAGCCTCTGTGCCTGAGGAGGAAGTCGGCGTTTTGATCTGGCGAGCCAGGAAAGGTCGCTCCATTCAGTAAAAAGGAGAGGCTCACCCTAACAGCCGGGACATTGAGATCTAGAACTTGATCCGTTTCAACCGTAAGGGGCGCGGAGAATGGCACGCGATTACTACGAGGCGCCGTCGCAGGCTCGAAGAACGAAGAGAACTGTGGCTCATAGCGACCCGATACGACGCGAAGGGGACCGTACGCACCAATACTGCTATTGCCGAGGAAGAAGAGGTCGCCTTCTCCTGACTCGATATAGAAGTTCCCGCTGTCTAAGACGTCGGACGGAAACGCGCGACTGTTTCGCAGAAAATCGCCTTCCACGACGACGGATGGAACGTCGAGCTGCATCAGCGTCGCCAATTCGCCACCGCCCGCGAACTGAGCCGCGGCGGGCATTGCGATGCTCACAACGAGCGCCGCCATCACGTGGATCGCAGACCGCATCAGCGCCGAGCCCCCTCGAGATCGCAGCAAGCCCGGTTTCTTGAGCGTCCGCCGTCGCGACGTCCCTGCAAGGGCGAAAATGGGTCCACGTGGACAAGTCATCGAGCCTGCTCCTCTTTCAGCCCCGTCAACGAGCGACGGGCTCAGCAACAAGGACGAACGAAGGGACCAGATCGGATCGAATATTTCAGGATTTCTTGATCGAACGAGTCGCTGTCGCCCGCGTGCCAGGAGCCAGCCAGGTGAGCTGAGGCGTACTCGCATTGTGACTTGCCAGATCAACCCTTCAGGAAAGAAAAAGTTGATCCGATTCGGTCTCGCGGATCGTCTCTGATCTGACCGCACGCAAATTCGCGTACGGGAGACATCGGAGACATTTCATGCTGCCCCGTTCGTTCATGCTTCAGAACCAGCTCCGGCCCAAAACAGCCGAGCCGAGCAGGTCTTCAAGAATGCGGCTCGCGGCCTTTGCCCTCGGCTGCGTCTTTCTGCCGATCCTTTTCTCAAGCTCATCCTTTGCGTCCGACGGCGTGATCGAACTCAATCAGACCTGCGCCATCAACGGGGAGTGCGTTCGCGGAGACGATCCGGGT
>JAJRYZ010000103.1 GCA_024275515.1 Spirochaetota bacterium | reverse complement strand
GTATGTGAACGTGGAGGGGTATGACTCAAACTCGGATCAGGCTAATTGAAGCGCATCCTGCGGCCGACCGATCTTGCTCAGCAGCGCCCGTTTCAACTCGCCCAATTCGAACTCTTCACGGGATGTTCGTCCGTCGGTCCGTCCGATTATCAAGCCTCGCTCGACCCAGGACAGCGCGTCTTCAGGGCGTCTCCGGCGCCTGCATATTTCGGCGATGGCTTTGCAGTCCTTAGGTTCGAGTTCGGTCTGCTCGCAAAGCGTGATGTAAGCGTCAACGTTACGCTGGGCCGCGAGCAGGGTCTTCAGCGCCTCGCCCCACCTCCGGCGCGCGTATTCGTGAGAGCGCTTCTCCGTCTCATCCACGGTCGGTGAGGATTCGAACCTGGAGCGAACTTGCTGAATGAACGCATCCAGCCCCTTCTTGTTGAGCACCTTGACGACCTCGCGGTCAAGGTCATGGCAGAATCCGTAGGGATCGTCCTCCATCCAGGAAACCAGGCGTCGCGCGGTCTCATCCGGATCGCCATTCGCGGTCTGTCGAGCATTAATCCAGTCGCAAAAAAGGTATTCAATCAGAATGGCGAAACTGCCGCTCGAGTCGTCGATCTCATCGGCTTTTTCGTGGCAAGCGGCGATGAAAGTCTCGAACAGGTTTGCAGCTCGTTCCGGCTCTTTTTGGATGATTTCGTCAATGCTGTTCGCAACGTCCTGAAGATCATCCACAAACGACCAGGCCGCGCTGTAGGGGATGAAGCTCCCGGGACACAGTGTCGTTTCTATGGCCCTCTCGAGCGGATCGATCTGCTTTCTCTTGCCGGGACCCACGTTGCTCCTTTGATTCCTATTCGTTTCCACGATGCCCCCATGCTGTTTTTGCTTTCACCTCATCAATGAAGAACCGCACGCCTTGGTTGTCCGACGGATTTAGCCATAGCATCCTGTGGAAAATATGCGCCGCCTCTTCAAAGCGCCCAAGACGCCACAGACACAATCCATAGGCGTGCATGCAGCGCAGAAACGGGCGGTTGTCGATAAGACCCCACGGCAATACGCCGGAAAAGTCGTCTCCCAGGGAGAGTTCGCCGATGCGAAGCCCGACTTCATAATGTCGAACGGCCTCTTGCGGATTGTGATCAAAGACGAAATTGCCCAGATGCGAATGGGCATCGAGGCAGCGCAGATCCGCCTCGCACAACTCCATCAAGATCTTTACGGCCTCCGCCCGCTCGCCGGCGTTTTTGAGGTCGTTGGATTGCGTGATGGGATCACTAAAGGGATCGTCAGGGTCCTCACCGGGCAGCACCTGCTCCATCTCGAATATGGGGCGGGGTCCACCGGCGATAATCGGTTTGGCCCATTCTTCGACGGGTTCGCCTTCCTCTCCCCAATACTGTTCTTTGGGGTCCCACATGCCCATATCTTCAAGCCCCAAGGGCACCAGATTGAGCGACCTCACGTCGATTCGGATCGACCGTATCTCGCCGGAAAGATGCGGATGACCGGCATAACGCCACTGTTTTCGTGGCATGACCGTGACGATCGCGCCGGGCACGACGTCCCAAAGGCGACTCGCGCGCAGGGTAATGCGCCGGTCGCGTCCCAACAGACGGCACCGGACGGCACGTTCCTTAACCGCAAGGGCCACGAGTTCTACCGGTTTGCTCAGGCCCAGGTCGTCGTCGGTGGTCTTGTGTTGCCGCTTACGTCGGGAAGGGACGCGCCCCTCCGCGGGGAAGGGATCGAGGCAGAGCCACTTGCGATAGGCGGCGACATGTCGTGCCGCCGCTGAAGACTGGGGAAACACGATTTCGGAAACCGCAACGACATATTCGGCGCCGTCTTCGCGTCGGCATTTTGCCGTCAGCCCGCGTCGTTCGTTGCCGTCGTAGTCCACTTCAATCACCGAAACCGGTTCCCCGACCACGAACGCATCGACCGGCGGTTCGACGTTGTCCTCGAAGGCCTGTCGAAAAGCCCGGAGCTGTTGGTCATTTCCATATGCGTCGATCGTGATCTCGGCAATCATTTCGTCCAAAGCGTCGAATTCGTCGCCGGCTTTAGGATTGTGCGGGTTCATATCTATTCGACATCCCAGTGATCGGCCTTCACGAGACGTTGAATCAACGCCTGGCGCGGCATGTCGTCGGCCATAAATTCTTTCATTATCTCCTCAAAAGCGCTTTGCCTTCCCCTGGAGTGTATAGGCTTCGAAGATATCCACAAGGGTGCGACAAGCCTCGTTATAGACCCGGTCCGATCTGCGCGCAACAGTCATCGTAACCGACTCCCGGGCCTTGGGAAAACCTTGCGACATGCTCCTCCGCGCCGCGAACCGGCTCATAAGCGTTCATTCCGCCTGCCGCCCTTTGCCTTCCAGGAATTGTCTCAGGACCGCCTTTACCCCCATCTCGGGGCGAACCGTCGATCCACCCGTCCATGTCCTTTCCCGAAATTTCGTCGCTCTGAGCCGCCGGGCCGCCCGTTCCGGCGCCCGCCGCCAGGTCCGCATCCACCTCCAGAAACTCCGCCGGCGGCTGTGTGCTCACGTCAACGTATCCATGTAATCTCCTACGTCATACCCAGAGCCTTCATCGCTGCCATCATGGGGTCCGAGAAAAAGATCGGATCAACTCGCTCGACGATGTCGCCCGACACATCCAGGAAGTTCCGCTTGTTCTCCAAAGGAACCAGGGCCCGTCGTGCACCATTATCCATACCGACCTGGAGCGGCTCTGCCGGCGAACGCAACGACTTGATGTTCCCTTGAATGCTCGTATCTCCAAGGATCAAGAGTCCCGCCAGGATGGATTGCTTTTTGATGGCGGAATACACCGCGACGATGACGAACCCGTAATGGTCGGTAAAGAACTCGACTCGCATTTTGGGGAGTTCCCATCCGGGAATATAGAAATGGATTCGGTCCAGAAACGCCATGTCCTCGCGAATAATGTCCGGCATGGGCATGAAGAGATGAGAAGATCGAACCATCACCTCGACCGGCTGGTTTGTGTTCCCAAACATCGCGATGGAGGCCACGCCTGATAACGCATCCTTGCCGCGGGCGAAGGAGCCGGACTCACAGTACGTTTTCAGGGTCGTCACCACATCCTTGGACATCTTCTGAAGATCGGCCACTTCATCGAAGCCGATGGCCTCCCAAATGCCCACCAAGCCCATTTCCCCGGTCGCCATGTTGTAGAATAGATTGGCGACCGTGGTCGGACCGGTTAACAGAATCGTATATGGCGAGAGCTCCCGGTATGCATAGCTTTTTCCCGTTCCGCGAGGTCCAAGCTCAACGAGATTGTAATTGTGTTCACAAAGAGGAATCATGCGAACCAGGAACAGCATCTTCAAACGCCGGGCGAAGCTCCGTGGCTCAAGGCCGATAGTGCGTAGTAAAAGATCGAGCCACTCATCAGTAGTGAAGTTCCTGCGGCACTCCCGGAACTCCTCCAAGTCAAAAGTTGCGATCTGGATCGGCTTAAGACTATCGATCCAGAACGGACTCCGTTTACCCCTGGCGTCCTCATCGTATTGATGCCTGATGTCAATCTGAGCCCAAATGCCTCCCATAAGGAGGCGGTCATATTCACGCAGGAAGTGCTCCGGCACATGAACATACTTATGCCCGAAGTTAACCAACTCCGCCCAGTGTTTGTCGTCGTCGGAAAGGTAACGCACCTTCACTTTGTCGATCAGGGTGTGCTTGCCTTTGTCCTTGACCATCGATTGCGCTTTTTTCGCTTCATCGGGGCGAACGAAATTGGAGCTGATCGTGGTGTTTACGACGCGAAGGCCCGCGTCGATGGCGGTCGCGTCGTCGGTGGCACAGTACTTGCCGAGAAGATACTCCAAAACGAAGACCGGCACGTTCGCTCCGACCTTCACCTTCCGGACCAGGTCCTTTCGGACTACCTTTCCGGCGAAAACTCTTGTGGCTTTTCGATCAAGTTCCGGCATTCTTCATCCATTACATTGCGATGGCTACTTCGATCTTCTCCAGTCGTGACAATTCAGCACCTGTCTCCGCGTCAAGCAAGTAGAGCCCGACGTACTTCTGACCGGGCTCTTCAACAACCATCAGTGTGACCGTGTTGGCGGCAATATTCTTGGTGTTCTCTTCATCGTTTCGAAGCGCTACATCGCCGGTAGCTACCTCGAATCCGTACGAAGCGCTGACAGCACGTGAAATGGTCTTGCGTTTGGCTCGCAGCTCAACGTGAACTTTTGACGGGACAATGTCGAATAGCTATGAGTTAACGCCGGCAATCTGCACCGAGAAGAACCGGGTGGAGAGCTTTTTGCTCCCTGGAGTGATTGTCCATGTGATTCCGACAGGAGACCCGGATGTGAGTTTTGCCGACGAGTCTATCGTCATGACCGGAATGAGTAGCTCCTGTGGCGAAAGCCCTCCGTGGAAGAAAGCGCGTGCACCACCTTTGCACTTGAAGCAGGCAAAGGTCCACGGTGTAGCCAAGTCGAACGCGCCCTGCATATCCAGAGTGCTCAGGTGCATGCGCGGGAATGCGTCATCCGCCCTGCCTCCATGACCCACCCAGACGCGGCGGTGCAGGTCGACGGTCTCTCCACCGGGGGCGCCCACCTTCATGTCCTTACTCAGTTCCTCGCCGAAAAGATGACCATGGTCAGCCGCCGGAACGATGCGTTGAACATCCAGGTCCAGAAGCGCACGAAGGCCTCGCCGAAGGTGGTTCAGGACACCATCCATCTGTCTTCTCGCCTGCGTGATGTTGTCTTTTTCGCAGAGTTCATCAATTCCTTGTGAGGTCACGAGAATCAATTCGGCATTCGCGATGCCCTCTCGGACCTTTTTCGACGGCTTGGGTAAAAGGTCGTCAAGCTTGGCGTCGAAAACTGCGACGCCGGCGTGTTTTTTCAGGAAATCCACGCGGTCCTTACGGTCCTTGACGACCGTTCCGTTGATCTCCAGAGCCAATTGCCCTCCGCCCGCGGTGACCACCTTGGCATCGGCATGCGCTCCGGGCAGAAGCGCCGCCATGCCGATCTCGGTGACGGTCGGAACCGCTGCCGGAGCAACATGAAGCTCGACTTCGACGTCCTCCTTGAGCAAACGCGCAAGCTCCCTGCCCATCTCGAACCGAAGCGCGTCGACCCACACGTAGGCGATCTTGCCGTTGCCGAGGGACGGCTTGACGTGGCTTTCAAAGATATCGCGTTGCCGCACAACGCTCTTGCCGGGCGGTGCTTTTGCAGTTGGGACTTTATTGTTTTCGATAATGCACTCCACGACCTTTCCCATTCGAGCAGTATCCTCATGAAGGAATCGCCTCTTGTGCCCATTGAACCACCCGTTCCGCCATATCCACCGCCTCCCTGTACTCCGCTTCAGCTATCGGCTCACCTAATCCCGGATAGCGGGCTTCCCACGCATAGCTGGTGAGAACGATGGAGTCTTTCAACGGCCTCGAAATGACCAAACCGACTTGCTCCAGGCCGTCGAGGAGTTCGTCCAGATCGTGCGTGTACCGGAAAGCATATCCGCAGCTGAGGTAAACTGCCTTGATCGCTTTTTCAGCCGCTTGGTGCGCATGAAAGCAAAGGTCCTCATAGAAGGCGCCTTCGGGAAGCGGCGCTTTGGCCAGGGCAAGATCCCCTTTGGCCCTGCTCAACCAATCCTCTGCAGTGCCTGGTCCTCGCCTATCCTGCGGCATGGTAAAGCTCCTTGCCTGACGCCAGCGCGGGAAATATGACGAGCGACGGATTGTCCTTATACTTGCGAACGTCGCTTTCCGTGACGACTACGATGTCCTTGGATGTTCCAAGTCCTGAAAGCCTCTTGTAAATGGACTGAGCGGTACGCCTGCGGTGAAGCCCGTCTTTGACGATAACCAGCAGATCCAAGTCGCTGTCGGGTCCCATGCGGCCTTGCGCTGCGGAACCGAACAGAATAATCCGCACAATACCGGCCATTCCGGACAGCCGCTGAACCAATTCTTCCAAAATGCTCTGCTCGGGGTTCAGTTTATGTTCCTCATTGCTCACGATACACCTCCAATTCGCATAAATCATCCAAGAGTCTCAATGTCCGACTTCATCTGGTTCAGACCGGCGCGACATGTATTGCAGGTGAGGCTCGTACCGGCCTGCGCCGTGCCCTGCACGGCAGACAGGTCCGGAGAATCGATCTGCGCGCACACACGCGACGCAAGAGAGGAGAGCACCTCGTCCCGCATGGATTCGGGCACCTGCTCTCACTTCGGCCGGCCTTTAGTCTTTTCCACCGCGTCCTGGTATTGCCCGGAACGTTCGGTGTGGATCTTTTCATAGAGAATATGGTATGAGGTCACGATTTCCTGAGCCGCCGAATCGATTTCCGCCATTGACTTAAAAGTAGTTTCGGATTGAAGCAATACAATCAGGCGGTGCTCCGATCTCGCCCCTTCCGCCCAAGCCGGTCTCGATCTTGGCTTTGGCTGATCCTGCAGCTTGTTTTGGTTTATGCGCTCGTTTGGTCATCGGTTTTCTTTGTCTGAGGTGGACGGGCTGCCGGTCTCACCGGCCCCGACCCGTCGTTCTTCAGCCGTCATTTCGTTCCTCTTTGCCGGTTGTCGGTCGAATGGCCATTAAGACCAACGAAAGCAGAACATAATACATACCGACGGACCAATTCCATCAACGACAAACGGAATCACCTCTTTGTGCCGACTTGAGGGAAGATCCCGCGAAAGAGTGTGTTGAGTTTGAACGATCGACACAAGAGCAGAAAGGAGCCGCTCCTCCGTAGCCGTTTCGCGGCGCATGGAAAGTTGAATGTACCGCTCGTCGTCCGGCTGTGTGTCTTTGCCGATCCGTGTTTGAACGCGCCGCGGGGAGTGCCGATTCTCCGCTTGGCGTCATCGGTCGGTTCTGCGGCCCGGATGCGGCGTGTAGATCGTCTCGCCGCCTCCGCACGCCCGGTCGATCCGTGACAAAAATGTGACATTTCAGTGACTTCTGCCACTGTCGCGCGCTCGACAGTGAACCTATCATTTTACAGCGAGCATGGAGGGACGCATGTCGTCGGTGTTGCGGGAGATCGAGCCGCTTATCAGCAAAAAAGCGAACAAACTCGCATTGCTCAGATCGAGTTTCAGAAGACACCGCATGGCGTATCTGATGCTGATTCCCGGAATCGCCTACTTCGTCCTTTTCCATTACTACCCGATGTATGGACTCATAATCTCCTTCAAGGACTTCAAGGGATCGCTCGGAATCATCGGAAGTCCCTGGGTCGGATTCAAACATTTCGACGTGCTTTTCCACTCCAAGGACTTCTTCCGGATCTTCCGGAATACGCTTCTCATCAACTTCTACAAGCTCGTGTACTTCTTTCCGGTACCGGTCGTCATGGCGTTGCTCATCAATGAGCTCAATCGGCGCTTCGTGAAACGCGCGATTCAGACCGTGGTGTATTTCCCTCACTTTCTCTCCTGGGTCGTCGTGGGTGGGATCGTGTACAAGGTGTTGGGTTACGACGGGGTTATCAACGCGATTATCGAGCGTCTCGGCGGCGAACAGATATCATTTCTCACCGACGTCCGGTGGTTCCGCAGCATTCTTGTGGCATCGGCGATCTGGAAGGAGGCCGGATGGGGAACGATACTCTATCTCGCCGCGCTGTGCGCCATCGATCCCACACTGTACGACGCGGCGTATGTAGACGGCGCAAACCGTAGGCAGCAGACGATGTACGTTTCGCTCCCGGGGATCGCGAGCACGTTTGCGGTTCTTCTTGTTTTGCGAATCGGAAGCATGATGACGATCGGTTTCGAGCAGATTTTCATCCTCTACAATCCGCTGGTCTACGAAGTGGCCGACGTCTTCGGTACCTACATCTACCGCACCGGGCTTCTGACCGGACGTTTCAGCTACTCCACCGCCGTCGGAATGTTTCAGTCGGTCGTGTCCCTGGTGCTGATCTACGTCGCCAACAGATTGGCGAACCGTTTCGGCGGCAGAGGGATCTGGTGAGAACGCGGCCATGACCTACCGAAAGACCCCGTCATACCGGATGTTCACCTTCTTCAACTACGCGATTCTGCTTTTCACCGCGGCTACCATGGTCTATCCGTTCCTCAACCTGCTCGCTATCTCGCTCAGCAGCCCCGGTGAGGTGCTCAAAGGGACTGTGAACCTGGTGCCGAAGGGGTTCACGCTGAGGACCTATCAAGTGCTGATCAACGCCAACGAGATGATGCGAACGATGGTCAACACCGTCTACATCACGGTGGTGGGAACCGTCATCAGCTTGGTGATGACGCTCACCTTCGCGTACCCGCTCTCGCGAGAGTACGTCAGGGTGAAGGGCGCGGTTCTGAAATTCGTACTTTTCACCATGCTGTTCAACGGCGGAATGATCCCAAACTACATACTCGTTAGGAATCTGGGCCTGCTCGACACGTACTGGGCGCTCATGCTTCCGGGAGCGGTGAGCGCGTACAACCTCATCATCATGGTCAACTTTTTCAAGGCGGTACCGAAGGAGTTGGAGGAGGCGGGCATCATGGACGGGATGACCGACTTTCAGATCCTGTTCTGGATCTTCATACCGCTCTCCATGCACGCGGTGGCCACACAGGCTCTGTTCTACGCGGTCGCGAAGTGGAACATCTTCTTTCAGGCAATCATGTACATAAACGATATGAAAAAATACCCGCTTCAGGTGATGCTCCGACAGATCATTCTGCTCGACGAGGCAATCGGCAGCGCGACATCGGACGCGGTGCTCGACATGCCTCCGGAGACGAAAAAGGCTGCGGCGATCTTCTTCTCGGTCGTGCCGATTCTCGCCGTATATCCTTTCCTGCAGCGGTATTTCATCAGCGGGGTTGTTGTAGGCTCCATCAAGGGTTGAAGGGGCATCAGCATACGAATACCAAACAAGGAGTAGATGTATGAAAAAACAGATCGCGCTCGTCTGCGCAGCCGTCCTACTGCTGTGCGTCTCAGCGGGAGCATTCGCCGGCGGCCAGGGAGAAACCGCGGCCGCCTCGGAAGGGCCGCTTGAACTGACGATCCTCTACGACGGGATCACCTGGACGAAGGCCAATCGCGATATCAACGAAAGCGAAGAGCTCAAGATGTGGGAGAAACTCACAAATACCGATCTCACCTACATCACGCCGCCGCACTCGAACTACAGCGAAAAGGTGAATCTGTATTTCGCCTCCGGCGATCTTCCCGACGTCGTCGGATCGATCAGTCCGGGTTTCCTGTCCCAACTCGTCGACACCGGCGGCGTCATGGACATGACGTCGCTCATCGAAGGACCGATGGGAAATGTACTGGTCGAGAAAAGCCGACTCGACTCCGACGACTTTCTGCCGTACTACGTCGCCGGGAAAGCGTACGCCATTCCCGCTCTGAGGGCGTTCAACGACGCGCATCAAGGATTCATGTTCCGGAAAGACTGGCTGGACAAGCTTGGCCTCGAAAAGCCGCAGACGCTCGAGGGTTACCGCGAGGTGCTTGACGGGTTCACCTATGACGACCCCGACGGCAACGGAAAGGACGACACGTACGGAATCACCGGGCGAACGAACTTCTCGTACCTGCCCCAGGGTTTCATGGGCGCGTTCGGGCTGTGGGGCTCGCCCGGATCGATAGTGTACGAGGTGCAGGACGGGACCGTCGTCGTCCAGGCCACGCAGGAGAAATACAAGGACTTTCTGCGGTACATGCGAACCCTTGTATACGAGGATAAAGTGACGACGCCGAACGCGTTGTTCAACACGAGCGACCAGTGGAAGCAGGAGATGTTCGGCTCCGTCGCCGGCATGTGGTTTCATTCATCCACCCGCATCGACGAGTACTTTATGACCAATATGAAGAAGGCCAATCCTGATTGGGAGGAGCGCGGCATAGAGCTTGATTTCCTTATTCCGCCGCTCGGACCGGACGGCCACGGCGGACCCATGAACGGTTTTCGCGCAGGGGGCGGGAATCTTTTCACGACCAACGTCAAAGACCCGGAGCGTACGTTCGAGTACTTTGTCCATGCCTACACCGATCCGGAGCTCATCGAGTTTGCGAAGTACGGCCTGGAAGGACCGGACCATCTCGTCGTGAACGGAAAGAAGGTGCTCAACCCGGAGGCAAAAAAAGACGAGCGGCTCCACCAGGTTCGGGGACTCGTATTCCTCGAATCCAAGTGGCCGATCGACGACGAGATCCTCTCCTTCCACTGGGGCGAGAGGGCCGTGGCGGCGTACAAGGTCAACGCGAAGTACAATCTGCCGGTCAACACGGATTGGCTCGGGAAGCCGGTCCTTGAAGAGGAGAGCACCTACGCCGACTTGGGGTCGATCAAGCTCGAGCACACGATGAAGATCGTCCTGGGGACGGTCGATTTGGAGACCGGCTGGATGCAGCTTCAGCAGGCGCTTAAGGACGGCGGCGTCGAGAAGGTGCGCGCCGCGTACCAGCGCTGGTACGACGCGAACAAAAAGTGATCGACGGCGGCGGCAGCGTGGCTCCCCACCACGTTGCCGCTGGGAAACCGCTCGATATTGAGGTACAGTAACGCGGAGGATTTCCGCTATGGCCGGCGTACCGGTCGACTTCGAAAGACCTTATCGCATCGCCGCCTGCAGCGTGGCTCTGGCGGTCCAGGCGGTGATGCTGTACCTCATTGCGACGTCCCGCGTAGAGGTGAATCAAGAGCGGTTTCTCTATGTCCTCAGGCCGCTCCCCACGATGGCGACGCTTCATGCCTTCTACGGTCTGTACCTCGTCGTGCGGCTGCTGCGGGACGCATCGGCGGAAGACCGGGAGACCGGGGCCGATCTGCCCTCCGGCGTCTTCGTCGTCGTGGGCATCGCCGCGCTCGCATACCTCTATGATTCGTTCACGGTCTACCTGGTATTGCTGCTGACAGGGTCGGTCATCGCCGTTGAAAGATACCGTCATCCGCACAAGATCGCCGTCATTTCGGCGCTGTGCGGTGCGTTGGTCGCCGTCGCCGCGATCCAGGATCGACTCCCCGTCGTTCTCGTCCTTCTTCTGTACTGGGCGTCGGCGGTTTTGGCGCTCTCGGTTCTGCACTTATACGAACGCCGATATTTCGAACTCTCGGACCGAAGCGAAAAGGCCTTCTGGTCGGCGACGGAATTCGTCCGTGCAAACGCGAAACTGCAGTACAGCGCCGCGATGAGCAACGAAAAGGGTCGACGGAGCGAACGTGAACGTCTGGCCCGGGAAATCCACGACACCGTGGGACATTCGCTTACAGCGATTCTCATGCGGGTTCGCATGCTCAGGTTTCTCATCCGGTCCTTCGCCCCCAAATCGGATGGGGCGGCGGCCGAAGTGGACGCCATTGAGCAGGCCTTGACCGCGACGATCGCAGACGTGCGACACGAGGTCTCAAAGCTTCGCGAGACCTCGGCCGTGCAGATCAACTGGGTAATACGATGGCGGAGTCTGTGCCGTAATTTCGCGGAATCGACGGGCGTACGAGTTATCATCAACATCCCGGACCTTGAGGTCGACCTTCCAAACGACATCGGATTGGCGGTGTTTCGTATCATGCAGGAAGCCCTGACGAACGCGATACGGCACGGCAAAGCCACGACTGTGGACGTAACCACCGTGCACAAGACGGAACTCGGCCTGCTCTACATCAGGATCTCCGACAACGGTGTCGGCGCAAAGAAGACGACGCCGGGAAACGGACTTTCCGGGATACAGGAACGGGTTAGAGAACTGCGCGGCGAGATATCGTGGATGACCCTTCCCGGCAAGGGATTCGATATCGGCGTCAGTCTGCCGCTCGGAGAAACGGCAAATGGAAAAAATCAGAATAGTGTTGGCGGACGACCATCCGGTTTTCCAGCGCGGTCTGCGCATGCTGCTGGAGAGTGAGTCGGCGGACGTGTCGGTGGTCGCCGCGTGCGCCGACGGCGCGGACGTGCTCAAGTTCCTCGAGACGAACGTCGCGGACGTTGCCGTTCTGGACGCGCGCATGCCGGTATCCGACGGCCCGTCAACGGTCCGCACCATCCGAGAACGATACCCTTCGGTACGAACGCTGATCCTTACAACCTTCGGGGACGCGACGACGATTCGAACGTGCCTTGCATCGGGCGCCGAGGGCCTGCTTTTGAAGGACGCACCGGTCAGCGAGATCATCGAAGCGATCCGGCGGGTTACCGAGGGTCACCGCTACATATCGGAGCCGGCGCTGCACACGCTCTACGAATCGGACACGAGCGCTTCGGTCATCGACAACGCGCAGGCCATCGTCAATTCGTTGACCATTCGTCGGCAGGAGGTGTTGCATCTGATCGCGCAGGGAAAGCGCAACAATGAGATCGCCGACATCCTCTGTATCAGCGAGCGAACGGTGCGCAACTACGTGTCGCTGATCTACGACATCATCGGCGTCCGTTCACGGGGTGAGGCGATCATGTGGGCTCGGCGGCACGGGATAGATTGAAACCCCCGCGTGGCCCGTGGATGGTCTCGTGTTGATCCGGCATGACACGGGAGATGCGCTCACACGACGCCACGCATACTCGATCGGGTCGGACGCGCACTTTTCGGAGACGGTCTATACTATAAGAACATGATCTCTTCCACACCGCAGACTCTCAAGTGGGATCACGGCCCGATCTCTTTCGGTAACCTGGTGGCCGGCGCCGTCGTGTCGTGGTCGGCGGACTCGTCGCTCGACCTATTGCTTTCGCGCTGTTGGCGCGGCGTCTACCTCTACCGGTCAAGATCGCTTTCGGACTCCGAATTGTGCGGAGAGCCGATCAAGGTGTGCGACAACCTGGTGTATCTGACGCGGGCTTATCCGATCGACTGGAATCGCGACGGAAGCGACGATCTGCTGCTGACCGACCGTCCCGGCTTCCTCTATCGTGCCGAGCGGCGCGGCTCGTACCCGGATATCTCGTTTCCCACGGCGGAACCGCTTCGCGATCATGAGTCCGGGCTGGTTTTCAACGTCCCTTTCGAAAACCCCAACTATTCCGCTCCGGACGACCAGGGGGGATACCTCGACCCCGACTTCTTCTGCTACGTCTATCCGCAGCTCTACCGTCTCGCCGGAGACCCAGGGTTCCATCTTATACTCGGGGACGCCGCCGGGAATCTCTGGTGGCTCAGAGACGAATCGGCGGGCGCCGGCGAGGTCCGATACACCGGCGTTGCGTACGAGAAGACCGGAAAATCGATGAGCTACGGCGGGCGTTACCGCCGGCGGTACGGAACGACCTTCGTCAAACCGGCCCACAAGCTCCACGCGCCGTCGGGGGCGCCGATCCTGCTCGGAGAGGCGTTCGAAGGCTACCGCGACGAACGGGGAGGCAACTGCAAACCGGTGGTTTTGCCGTCGGACGGCGGAGGCGACGCCGACCTTCTGGTCCTGACGACCGGCCGAACCGCCGAAATCCTTCATCTCGCCCGCGTCGGGACCGACCGGATGGGCGCTCCGGTGTTCGACAACCGGGGGCCGGTCGAGCTGGAGCTCTTCGACCCGAAGACCGTCGGGTTTCACAGCCCGATCATGCTCACCCCGCACGACGGCGGAAGGACCATGCTTCTCGCCACTTCGTCGGGACTCGCCCTTCTGCGCCGCGTGTCGCGCTCGCGGGACGATCGCCTCCGCTACCGGCTCGACCGCTACGTGTTCGGATACGACGTCCCCGCCGCGCTTTACGGTGTTACCGAAATACTCCGCGGCGAAGACGGCGCACGCTTCCTGCTGGACAACCCGGGAACGTTTCGTATGTATCCGTTGCGCGGCGCGTCGGACCATCTTCGCGTGGGATATGATTATCTCGAGATTCGCGATCGGGAGGGCGTTCTAAAACCCGAGGGGGTTACCGATGTTCGAAGCGCGCCGGAGTGGGGCGTGCACCGCGCGGTGCGTTGGCGGTTCGACCCCGCCCGCGTTGAACGCCGGGACCTGATCGTCGGCGTCGACACGGGGCACCTCTATCTGCTCATCGCATCGGCCCATGGGCCCGCCGCCTACGAGCGGATGGGGCCTCTTCGGGACACCGCGGGCACGGTGATAAAGATTCACAACCGGGTTTTTCCCGCGCCGATCGACTACCGCCGGTCGGGCGCCGAGGATCTGTTGCTCGTCGGGACGAACTACCAGATGGGGATTGCTCCCGACCCGAACCCCGGCGCGGGATTCTACGTATGCGCGCACGACGGTTTGCGCGACGGTCTGCCCCTGCTCCGTCCCCCCGTGTCGATTCGCTTCGAAGGATTCGTCCCGTCGGTGCGAATGAACCAAAACCCGCATATTCAGACCGTCGACATCGACGGAGACGGCGAGAAGGAGGCGGTTATCGCGACGCCGGACGACGGATGGAAAGGGCGCATCTACCGTGTCGCGCCGGACGGCGGGGGGCTCGTCTATTCCGGCGCCTACGTTCCCGACTTCAGACTGCATCAGCGCTTTCTCGACATCGACGACGACGGTGCGCTCGAGCGCGTGTTTGCCGGCGGCGAAACCGGAATCGGGCGATACGGCCCGGTAGAGATTGTGCACGACAGGTGACGCGCCGTCGCCCACGCCGAACAGACTCAAAGCGGCGCCTCTTCGAGTATTCGGCCGACCGCGACGGTCATCGCGGCGAAAGCGGCGGCATCCGATCGATCGATTTCGTCGTCGACCGATCGACAGATTGCGTCGATCGGCAGCCCGAGCGACTTCAGATACCATTTCGCGCCGAGCGGATATCGGAATCCACCCACGTCGACCAGTTCGTTGATCGCCGCCTGTAGCGAGCCGGCGCAGGAATCTTCGTCTCCGAACGCGGAGCACAGACGCGAAAAAAGCTCAGGTGCAAGATTCGCCATGATCGGTGATACACCGTGGCCCCCTGCTCTCAAGAATTCGAGAAGATCGGGTTGATAGGCGTTGAAAACGCGAAGAGGTGACCCGCCGGCCGCGTCGACTTTTCCGACCGCTGCGGCGAAATCGCGGCTTGTCTCCTTGAGATAGCGAAACCTCCCCGACCGCGCGTAGCGGGAAACCGTTTGAAGACTGAGCAGCCGATGATAAGGCTTCGGACACTCATACAATCCGAGTTCCACGCCGGCGGTTGCATCGAGCAGGCGGTCAAGTCTCTCTTCGAGCGCGGCGTCTGTTTCGTCCTCGGACGCGAGCTGGTTGGGAAGAACGACGACGACGTCGACTCCCGTATCGGCCATCTTTCGGACGAACTCCGCCTGTTCGGGGATCGTGCCGCCGAACGTTCCGGTCGCAAGAACCGGGACGCGGGAACCCGTCGATTCGGCGCGCCTCACGACGCGGTGCGCGAGCGCAAGCCGCTCCGCCGGTTGGAGATCGTACATCTCGCTCGATAGGCACACGGTAAAAAGACCGCCGGCGCCGCGCTCGAGGTAGAAGTCGACGAGTGCGTCGACTCCTTCCATATCGACCGAGCGATCATCGGAGAACGCGGTAAGCATGACCGGAATCAGGCCGTTCATGCGTTCACCAGCGCATCGATTCCGGACGTTCGGCAAGAACGACGCTTAGTTTGATTTTCATGTCGCCGCGCAGCACCTCGACGACGACCTCGTCTCCCGGCTCGGTCGATTCCAGAGCCCCGAAGTAGTCGGCGAGCCCTGTGACCGGTTCTCCGTTGACGGCGACGATGATGTCGCCTCCAAGATAGATGCTTGCCCTGCCCCGGTTGAGAGCGTGTCCTTCCTGCCCGCCGCGGATGCCCGCCTCTTCGGCGAGACTGCCGGGCTTGACTTCGGACACGAGAACGCCGGCGGTCACTCGCAGTCCTGCGTGGCGGGCAAGCGACTCGGTGATCGGAACCGGTATGATGTCGATCCACCCGCGATTGACCCGACCGTAGGCCTTGAGGTCGGGTATCACCCGTTTGGCGACGTTGACCGGCACGGCGAACCCTATTCCGACCGACCCCCCCGACGGCGAAAGGATCATCGTATTGATACCGATCATCTTCCCTTCGGAATCGAGAAGCGGTCCGCCCGAGTTTCCCGGATTGATCGATGCATCGGTTTGGATGTGGTCCTGCGCGACGAAGCCTTGCTCGGTCTGGAGCGGGCGTTTGAGACCCGATATGACTCCGGTGGTAAGCGTACGTTCGAGGCCGTAGGGATTCCCGAGCGCGAGCACTTTCTGACCCACCTGGAGGCCATCCGAGCTGCCGAGGGGGATGACGGTAAGCTTTCTGCCTTCGGGTCGGAAACGGACAAGAGCCAGGTCGTTCTCCGGATCGACGCCGACGATCTGTGCCGGATAAGCAAGCCCGTCGTAGAGAATGACCGTGACGTGCTCCGCGCTGCTTATGACATGATAGTTCGTGAGCACCAGACCGTCTTCGTCGATAATCGATCCCGAGCCCATCCCGCCCGTCGGGTAGCTCTGCGACATCCACATGTACGTTGCCCCCACCGAGGTCACGTTGACCACGCCGCGATTGAGCGCCCGGTACAATATGACGGTGTTCTTCTCATCATCGGTAAGCCCCTCGAGCCTGAGCGGCGGAAGAGGCGTCTCCTTGACGGAAGCCCGATCGGGCTGCGGCGGGGGCGGCGGGGGCGGCTGCGTCACCGGAACGAAGGGGACCGTTGTGCATCCGGCGAGCAATGTCAAGATCGCCAAAACCGCCGGTGCGAGGAACTTTCGATCAAAGAAGCGATTCGTGTGCATGCGTGTTTCCTTTCCGGCGCAAAGCGGCGTCGGCGCGTCTCTCGACGCAATCGTTGATCATTTCCGCCTCCGCGTAGCGGCCCGGTAGAAGGCGAGTACGTGGTCCAGCGGTGTGTCGGGCTGAATATTGTGGGACGGCGACATGATGTATCCTCCGTCACGTCCGATCACCTCCATCAGCCGATCGATTTCCGCTTCGATTTCCTCCACCGAGGCGCGCTGAAGCCACCCCTGGACGTCCACCGCTCCGTGAAGAAGCAGAGCATCGCCGAACTCGCGTTTGAGAAGGTACGGATCCATCCGGTCGGCCCGGGGTTGTATGGTCTGAAGCGCGTCCATGCCGAGTTCAATGAAACGTGGAATGAGGTCTGTCGTGGAGCCGCAACTGTGGTGGCTGATCCGCGCGCCGTAGGAGTGGACGAGGTCGAACAACTCGCGCTTCTTCGCGGCGAAGATTCGTTCGAAACTCTCGGGGGAGATAAGAAGACCTCGCTGCGTGCCGAAATCGTCGCCGCACAGCACCGCATCGATACGGCCTCCGCCGGCTTCGAGAATACGTTCCACCTGCTCCATGTAGAACGCGTGTCGTTTTTCCACGATGTACAGATAGACCGGGTCTTCCGATGCGATGTCGATGAGCACTTGCTCCACGCCGCGACCGTAGGCGATGTTGTTGATAAAATCCTGGACTCCGAAGCTGCCCGTGAATATCGCTTTGCCCGGATGCTCATCGATGAGCGATGGAATAGCCCCGTAATCGTACCAGTCCGGGCTCGGCCAGTCGAAGGCCTCCGCCTCCTCCACGGTGGTCCACGCGGCATACGGCGAGTTGACCGATTCCTTGTAATCGCCGTACTCGTTCGGCATCGGCTTTTTTATTACGCCCCACAAGTTCATTTCCGATCCGTCGTCCCATCGCGGGAGCGCGGGGCCGGTATACGGCGGGTTGACGTAGCGGATGTCGACGCCGAGCGCTTTGCGAACGCCGTTCTCATCGGACACTCCGAAACGCCGTTCAAGAGCCGTTTCTATCTCCGGTGTGGCGAAATAGTCCAACGGGGTGTGATCGGGTTGCTCATGGGCGAAGGCCGCCCGGACACGCTCGCGGGACGTCACCCCGGCGCTTCCTTTCCCGACAGCGCGAGCACGCGGTACTGCGCGGTTAATTCGAGGTGAACTTCGACCCGCCCCGCACGATAGACGAAATCGAGGTCGGTTCCTGTCTCCGCGTCGTATACCCGTGTCGGCCGGTCGGAACGGATGGAAAGCCGGGCGGCCCCGGCCGGAACGATCGAGGAGGGCGGGAAGTGATTGTCGCCCGAGTTATTGATGATGTGCACAAGCGTCCGCGCAAGCCGGATCTGACGGCGAAGCTCGATCTGAACCGTCGGCGGGGCGTCGGTTCGAATCTGCACTTTCTCTCCGAGCGCCTCCCGAACCGATTCTACCGCGAGGGTCTCCCACGCGGGTATGCGGTATCTGCGCCACTCGCGCCCCGGGAGACACGAAAAGTATATCCATCGACCCGTGCCTCTGTCGGCGCGAAGTAACATCGGATACGAGGTGACTCCCCGCGGGGGCCGATACCGATAGCCGATGGGCTCGAGATAGCGTACCCCGGTCTCCGAGCCTTCGGGAGGCTCGATCTTGATCGCGTATTCGGGGCGTGGGATGAGCTCGCCCGGAGAAAGCGGCCCGAGCTCGGCATCGATGAGTGCGTATTCCTCGAAGTTGGCAGGCGCAAAAGCCTCCAACTTCACAGGCGTCGCGGCGCCGACTCCACCGCGGCCGCCGGGGCGGCGTTTCCCGCGTTCGTCGTACCATCCGGTCTCGAAGGTCGACACCACCGTCCCCCCGCGCTCGATGAATCGCTCTATCGCCGCGAGCGCGTCGGCGGACAGGCACGCGGCGCCGGGAAGAATCAGGCAGTCGAACCGGTCGAGCACATCCGAGACGCAATCCCGGTCGCGGATGATCGAGTACGGCACATGACCACGGGTGAGCATGTAGCACCACCCGCGAAACTCCTCGACCGAGATCTCTTCGCAGAAGCGCTTGAGCAGGATCGGGTCGTCGATTCTCTGTTCGTCGCCTGCGGCGACGAGGTCCTCTTCTTTGGCCGCTCCGGATCGGATCCTGAGCACGTCGAGATCGGAGCGATACGCGAATGCGGTGGCGTCCGATCGCAGCACCGCAACTCGCGCCGCAGGCTCATCGCCGGTCAGATAAGGATCGAGAGATTCGAGTTTTTCCCAGCCGGACCGGACCGGATCGAGGGTCTTCTCTTTCTGATGTTCGAGCGCGGGGGTGAAAACGGCGATCCACGGGGAGGCGCCGCCGGCGACCGTCTGATAGAACTCGCGGTGGAGTTCTTCCCCGGTCATTCCCGTGTAGTGCCACCCGCCGAGCGCATGATCGGAGAACACGATCGCCGGATTCTCGCCCGCCGAGAGGAACTTCGCCATCACCGCCGTGTCGAGCCAGTCCTCTCCCGACACGCCGAAGTGAACGAACACCTCCGCGCCGGTCATGTCCTGATGCGATTCAAGCCGCCAGGGATGGCGAGCCGTTCGGGTCGAAAGCCGGTACCCGCCGGCGTTGAGATAGACGATCCCTTCGGGGTTGACCGATCGAACCGCCTTCCGCGCTTCGGAGAGGAACCGCATCATCGACCGCTCCCTGAAATCGATCCACGCCATCCACTCTTCGCTCCAGTCTTCGGCCTCCGGCGCCGCGAGGCCGCCGGCGTCGGAGGCGTACCCGTCGCGGCAGACGGGGCAGTAACAGGCGCCCGGGTAGACCACCGGACCGTCGAGGAAGACGCCGTCGATTCCCGTCGCCGTCGCCTCCCGAATGAGCAGAAACGCCCAGTCGCGCCAGGGCGTGTTTACGCACATCGTGGTTCCGTTTCCGTACAGTGGGTTGACCCGACCGTACGACCGACCGTCGGCGAGTCGCTGCTCCCATCCGGGGTGCGCATCGGCGAACTCGTAAGAGAACCAATGGAGGTTGATGTAGGCGACGACGCGAATCCCTTCCCGACGTGCGTGCGGAAGGTAGTCGCGGAGGATGTCGCGGTCGCCCACGGTCGGATTCTTTTCGAAATGCGGAGAATCGAAGTTGACGATCGGTGCCGTCCCCGGAGAGCTCCCGCCGTTGGCCATGATCCATTCGCAGTTGGCGTGACAGACCTGCCTGATTTCACGCGCGTGTTCGGCGTCATCGCCGTTGAGAAACGACGAGAAGTCGTTGAGCGGATCGTACCTGATGATGCGGAGCGGCTTTTGCCACCACTCGATCGGTTGATCTTTCATAGCGCTTAAGCATAACAGTGATCGTTCTCGGCGGCAAATCGAAATCCGGATTACCGGATTTCGATTTGCTCCACGTCGGCCGGCGGTTCCGAAGTCGAAGCGGGATCGGTGCGTCGCTTTTTACCGGCGCCGTTCAGCCGCCTATCCGCCTGTTCCGGGTGCTCGACAACGCGGGCGAGACATGGCCGCGGAGCAGCGGAGAACGGGTGCGCTCCATCATCCGCGACAGCAGAGTCCGCATGTTTTCGGCCGCTTCCCGCACCGCCGGGTCATTCGGGCGCTCGACGAGCAGGTTCCGCATCTCGAGCGGGTCGACGTGGAGATCGTACAGCTCTTCCGGCGGGGGCGGCGCCCACGACTCTTTTTCGAGTTCCCGCCAGGTGTCGGAGCTCTGTACGTCCGTGTCGTCCGCGCGGATCCAGCATCCTGTACGATGTTCGGCGAGCACTTCCGGGTCGGCGCCCTTCGATTCCTCGGGTGCGACCGCGAAAGAACGGATGTATTTGTAGCGCTTCGTTCGCACGCAGTGCATCGGATCGTAGAATGCGTCGTAGTAGAGCGCGCCGTAGACCGCCTCGCGCTCCCTGCACTCGCCGCCGGTGAGAAGCGAGGAAAAACTTCGCCCTTCGAACGGTCCCGACGTATCGGCGTGAACGAGGTCGAGCAACGTGGGGGTGAAATCGATGTTGGAAACGAGCGCGGGTATCACCCGGCCTTCGGCGGCGATGCGCGGATGACGCATAATCAAAGGGATGCGTATCCCCGGATCGTAATAGGTGCTCTTGGCCCGCGGAAACGGAGAGCCGTGGTCGGTCGTGAAAACGACCAGGGTCTCTTCGGTAAGGCCGGCCCGATCGAGGCTCCGTAACGAGGTTCCTATCGATTCGTCCAACTCCCGAATGTTTTCGTAGAAACGCGCGTAGTCGGCGCGCACCGTGTCGATGTCCGGAAGATAAGCCGGAAGCTCGACGTCCGCGGGAGCGAACCCCGTCCGCTCCGGCCACGGGCGATGTACGTGGGAAAACCCGGCCTGAGCGAACCAGGGACCCATACGCGCGTCCTCGCTCGATAAGAATTCGTTCAGCGAGTCGCACACCGACGGCGCGTCGCACCGGTCCGGCGAGTGTGTCGATTGATAGCCGAGACGCCTCGGGTCGCCCGCCGTTTCGTGCTGGAGACCGAAGAGCATCGTGCGGTAGCCCGCCCGACGCATCCGCTCCGCGAGGTGCGTCGTATGGGGGAAAAACTCCCACCCGCGATGGCACAGCCCCATCAACCCGTTTTGATGCGTGTACAGCCCGGTCATCATCCCCGCGCGGCTCGGCGTGCACTCGGGCGCCGCAGCGAAATAGTTTTCGAATCTGACGCCCTCTTCGGCGAGCGCGTCGAGATTCGGAGTTTTCACATCCCGGTGGCGATAGCAGCCGAGATAGTCGCCCAGGTCGTGAGGGATGAAGAGCAGTATGTTCGGTCGGTGCATCGTGCCTCCACGACCCGCCCGGCGGGGCCGCGCGAATCGCCGGACCGACGGTCGGCGGGAGGGCCCGTCGCAGGGCCCATCGCAGGCGCCGCTACAGCGTCTTCGCCGTGCTGTTGCCGAGTTCGATAATCTCTTCGGCGGTCACTTCCCTGCCGAGCGAATCGGAAAGATAAATCCCCTCTTGGATCAGCATCGTACGGAGCGCCACCTCGGCGGTATTGAGCAGCGGAACGCGCCCCTGGAGCGCAGCGATCCAATGTTTCTGCGAGCTGTCGTAGGCGTCTTCGTTCGGGCGCAGTTGGTGTCGCCGGTAATCGAAATAGTCGAGGTCGAAGGTGGTCGTCGCGTTCATGTCCGCGATGGTCGAGTAATAGCCGAACGGATCGAGCCGGATGCCGCCTTTGGCGCCGACGATACTCGAACCTTCGAACGCGTTGAGCTGGACCGCCCACGCTTCGATAATGTCGATCGAAAGCCCGCCCGCGCATCGAACGAATCCGAGGCCAAGCTCTTCGACGTCGTAGCCGCTTTTTGCGCGTCGCGCTTCGTCCATCGCCGTTTCTTGATAGGTACGCCCGCAGACACGCTCCACTTCAGGGTTCCCTATCAGGTAGAGCACCTGCGCTATGTGGTAGACGCCCATGTCGAACAGCGCGCCGCCGGCGGCAATGCTTTTCCGGACGAACGAGGGCGAACCGTACCCGTCGACGAAAGGCCTTCCGCGTCGTCTGAAACCGGTGGACCGAGCGTGATAGAGATTCCCGAGAGCACCCGAATCGATCAGTTCTTTTGCCGCGCGCGTCTCCGACGCGTAGAGCGTGGCGAGCTGAATATGCAGGTGTTTTCCCGTAGAGCGCGCCGCGTCGAGCATCGTTGCACCGTCGGTGTACGACCCGGCGATCGGCTTTTCGCAGTAGACGTGTTTTCCCGCCTCGAGTGCGGCGATCGTTGCCGGCGCGTGCAAATTGTTGTGCAGGCACACGTCGATCGCATCCAAATCGTCGCGCTCGAGCATCTTATGAAGGTCGGTATAACGATGCTCGATACCGAAAGTCTCGCATACCGATTCCAGCTCGTCTTCGTCGAGATCGCAGGCCGCGACAACCTTCGCTTCGTCTATCTCCGCGTATTGCCTGAGATGGTGTTTTGCGATTTGCCCCACGCCGACAAAACCGATTCGTATCGTTTCCATCATGCCTCCTCCGCAAGTAGTGCTTCGATTCGCGAGATAAGTTCGGCGTCAAGAGCGATCTTCCCGGCCGACGCGCTTGCTTCGATCTGGTCCGGCGTGCGGGCGCCGACGATCGCCGAGGTCACCACCGGGTCGCGGAGCGTCCACGCGATCGCCAGTTGGGGAAGAGTCAGTCCCGCCTCGCGACCAAGCGCACGCAGGGAATCGATGAGCCTCAGGTTTAGCGAGAGGCGCGGTTCGATAAAACTCGCGTTATGCTTGCGCCAGTCTCCGTCGGGAAGCGACTCGATGCGCCGGCGGGAAAACGAGCCGGAGAGCAGCCCCGACTGCATCGGGCTGTAGATAAGCACGCCGATCTTTCGACGCATACAGTAAGGAAGGATGTCGTCTTCGATGTCCCTCCGGAGCATGCTATAGGGCGGTTGGAGTGAGGCAAGCGGGTGGATCCCAACAATGCGCTCCATCTGGTCGACCGAGAAGTTGGACACGCCGGCGAACCGCACTTTGCCCCGATCCACCAAATTCGCGACCGCGCCGTACGCCTCCTCTATGTCTTCCTCGGGTTTGGGCCAGTGAATCTGATAGAGGTCGACGCGTTCGACCCGAAGTCGCCGCAAGCTCTCATCGATCTCCCGATAGATTGTTTTCGCTTTCAGATTCGGCGCCGGGCGGCGCGCGTCCTCGTCGAACGGGTAGCCGCACTTTGTCGCGACGAAGACCTTTCCGCCCCATTCGGCCAACGCCTTGCCGACCAGCTCTTCGGAGTAACCGTCCGCGTATTTGGGCGCGGTGTCTATCCAGTTGATTCCGGATTCGAGCGCGCGAATGACCGTCGCGACGGATTCCGCCTCGTCGCGGGCGGCGAAGGCGTAGTCCCTTCCTCCTCCGATCGCGGCGGCGCCGAAGCCGATCACCGACAGCTCTTCGCCGGTGTTACCCAGAAATCGCGTTTGCATGACAGTGCTCATTGAGGGCGCATGGTAACATTCAGCTACGCGCACCACAACACCCGGCGAATCGAAACGTGAGCGCTCAACACGCCCGCCGGCGCTCGCAATCGCCCGGATCAGAAGAGCCGGCCGGCGTTGTCCGGGTCGGCGAGCAGCGAATGCGGCGGGCATCGAGCCATCCACCGCTCGATGAGTTGAAGATGTCGTTCGACCGTTTGTTCGTGGGTCGTGTCGTTGAAAAGGTTGCGAGTTTCATACGGGTCGGCGCCGAGATCGAACAGATTGCCGTCGAGCTTCTCGACCAACGGTCGCGCGCCGTCGGTGCGCCACGACACGTCCATGCGAGTTGAGGGGGTTCGAACGGCGACGCGCATGAGCCTCGGGTCGTACGCCGGATCATCGTCGATCGGCGGTCGCGTCACGCCGAAAGCCACACCGTCGTCGTCGCCGTCGCCGTCGGAAGCGAGCACATTGCGGCCTCGAAACTGCTCCGGCAGCCGGTCGTCGAGGCCGAGGATCGCAAAGCGTGTTCGCGCCGTATCGATGGTCTCGCACGGACGGTCGACGACTCTTCCTTCAGCTATCGTTCCCGGGAAGCTCCAGATGAACGGTACCCGCCACACTTCCCGATCGAAAGTGCATTTTTCGCCGGCGCCCCACTCTCCGAGCGACTTTCCGTGATCGACCGAGTAGAAGATGATCGTGTCTCCGGCGAGTCCGGTGGCGTCGAGGGCGGCGGGGACGCGCCCCACCTCGAAATCCACGTACGCGCAACAGCCCATGTAGTCCTTCCATATCCGGTCGTACTGTTCATCGGAAAACTCCCACATTCGGTGCAGATAGGCATAGCAACGATCGAAACGCGATCTGCCGTCGCGTGCTTTCGCATCGAAATACCGTACGGGAAGGTTGCGCGGATCGTAGAGCGTGTCGAACGGCGGCACGGCAAGCGTCGGCGTATGCGGCCAGTTGTACCCCACCCGTAACAAGAACGGACGATCGCCGGCGCGCCGGGCATGCAGGAACTCGATGGCGCGGTCCGAGCTGATTGCGCACGGGTTCCGCCGCCCCGGGTAGGAACCGGCAACGATAAGGGGGCGATGGTCGATGCCGGGGCGTTTGAGAACATTGTGCTCTTCCTCGTCGTACGCCGGCGCCAAATCGCAATAACCGGTGTATTCGGGTAGACAGTCGGGGGTCGTCAGATTCGTCTGAAACGTCGTCTCGGAGAGACAATGAAAGCGGCCGAAGTTCACCGTCTCGTACCCGAGCGTCGCGAGAACTTCAGGAAACGTCGTGTATCCGGCGGGGAATCGGCGACCACCGTCTAAGAGCATGTTGTTCAGGCAGCCGAACTCGTGCGGGTACCGACCCGAGAGCTGGGCCGAACGCGACGGTAGGCAGACAGGAGATGCGCATACGGCGCTTTGCAGCACCGTTCCGCGCGAGGCGATTCGATCGATGTTCGGAGTCCGTGCCCACGAAGAACCGTAGCAGGAGAGAGAGTCGGGCCGCTGCTCGTCGGCCTGGAACCATAGTACGTTCGGTTTTCTCATGATGCCGGTAACGCTATCACGTCCTTCGGAGAAGAACGAGACGCCGGAGCGAAAGGCGCACTCGCAGATCGGACGCGTGGTCGGCAACGCGTATCCCGGGCGGCGGGGCGGCCGACGTCCGCCGTGTTGCTTTCACCGTCGCGCGCAATGGTTCCGAACCGGTTCGTCTTGTTGACAGGGGCGCGGTCGATCTGCGACGCTGTGCACGCGACACCGCGATAAGGGAGGAGCCGCATGGGAATATCGGTTGGACTCGTCGGTCTCGGCGCATTCGGATCTGCGTTTGCGCCGCTTTTCAAAAGTCATCCGCTCGTGGACAGGATCGCGCTTTGCGACATGGAGCCCGACCGACTCGAAAAATGGGCGAATCGCGAGTCGTTTCAGGACAAGCTCGACAGAAACGCCGTATTTGACGATTTCGACGACATCTGCGGCGCCGATCTCGATGCGCTGGTTGTTATCACGCAACCGTTTTTTCACGCGGCGCAAGCCGCGCAGGCGATGGAAAGCGGCAAACATGTATACAGCGCCGTACCGATCGTCTCGTTGCCCGATGGCGATGAGATTCTTTACTGGTGCGACAAACTCATCGAGACCAGTAGACGCACCGGGCACTACTACATGCTCGGTGAAACCACCTATTACAGGCCTCAGGCGATGTACTGTCGTCGCCGGGCCGCCGAAGGCGCTTTCGGCAGGTTCGTCTACGCCGAAGGCGAGTACTTTCACGACGTCGACCACGGACTGCGCGAAGTCAAAAGCAGACGCGAGGGCTCGAAATCGGGAAAGCGGTGGGTAGAGTTGGCAAAAGAAAAATACTCAGGCGTCGTTTCCGGCCCAATGCACTATCCGACGCACTCGACTTCCGGACCGGTGTGCGTCATGAAAGCGCACGCGAAAAAGGTCAGCGCGTTCGCCTACTACAGTAGTACCGGCGAGCCGTGGCACGGCATCGACGCGGCCAACGAGACCGCCTTGTTCGAAATGTCTAACGGTGCGCACGTGCGAATTTGCGAGTATCGGGAGATAGGACACAGGAGTCGCGAGATATTCCGGGTCTACGGCAATCAGGGCTCCTTCGAAAACGATACCTGGCAGGACAAGTACGATCTAACGGACCTGAGCGAGGGTGAGATGCGCGACGCGCTGCCGGAGGAAGTAACCGACGCTTTTTCCGTCGAACACTACGGCGGGGTCGACGTCGCGACGCTGAGCGATCAGGAACGCGAGGATTTTCTCGGCGGGCACGGCGGTTCGCACGCCTACCTGGTACACGAGTTCGTTACCGCGGTCGCCGAGGAGAGACAGCCGGCGATCAACATATGGGAAGCGGTGCGGTACATGGTGATGGGCGTCATGGCGCACAAGTCGGCGTTGAAAGGCGGGGAGCTTCTGGAGGTGCCCGATTTCGGCGACGCGCCACGCTGAGAGGCGCCGGCTCCAAACGCCGCCTGATAGGGTCAGGCGTGCCTTTTTTCAGGGGAGTCAATACTTGTATGCGGCGGTTACAACGGCAAGATCGTTACCCGCAAACTGACCGAACTGCCCGGATTCGCCAAGGAAAAATATCCCTTCGATGCCGATTGCCAGAGCGTCTGTGAAAGCATAGGAAAGACCGGCCTTAATAACGGCATTTGGATTATTGAGTTCGACGAATGACAATAGATTTACCGTAAGTGATTCGTGAAAAAACGATTCCCTTGCCCGAAGAGTCGCCGTAAAACTGTGTTTCTCCTGCAAAAGGTCTGAAGTATAAGATAATATGTACTGATGTACGATTTGAGCGGAGAGGTCGACTCCGGCCAGAACTGTGTCGACACCCACAAGGGAGTGGAGATAGTTGTGCTCCACATATCCGTCGACATCGGCCATGTCGGTGGTAAGAAACCTTTTTGGAGCAAAGAAAGCACTCTCTCCCCGGAGTATGAATGGTCCTGCCGAGGCGCCGAGGCTGCCGCCGAACATGGTCCGGCGGTAGAACTCCGGTTGGATGATCAGACTCGACAGCGCCCCCGAGGATGAAAAGGTCTTGGTCACCGAAGGCGCCGGCTCGTTTGACCAGAAGTAGCCCGCGGCAAGCTCGAGATCGATTATGCTACCTCGCAGACCCAACCGCCCGTAGTACTCACCGTCCGCCGGTCGCCCGCCGACCGAGGCAGGGGCGAGGTAGAGTGGAGTGACGGGAGCTTCGGGTGTTACAAACCAGATGGAATCCGGCGCAGGGAGGCGCGAAGGGGAGAAGAGCGGAATGTAGACGAGTTCCAACTGCGCGGGGCCAATGTAGCAGTCTGCCTTCAGCGCTGTTACTCCAAGGCGCA
This sequence comes from Spirochaetota bacterium, assembly GCA_024275515.1. GTDB lineage: Bacteria > Spirochaetota > Spirochaetia > ARS1246 > ARS1246 > JAJRYZ01. The sequence goes on along the minus strand of JAJRYZ010000103.1, from coordinate 11,074 downwards.
GGTCCCGGATATCTGGGACAAGAAAATTGGTCAGATTCCTGGGGCTGACGATGTCCGTAATTGCGACGCCGTCTGATTTTCCCCAGATTACAATCTGCTTGCCGACCCGGAGGTCGGCCGCGGGAAAAAACAGGTCCATATAGGCTTCACGTACATCGACAGTCGCCGAAGAATCAACTCCGGTCTCGAAGACCGGGGCGATATATAGACCGGCGCTGTATCCGCGCACATCAAGCTCGGTCTCGGCTGTCACTGTGCCGCGGGTAAAGTCCGGTTCAAGGTATCGTACGGCAAGTTGATACCGGACGGTTCCATGAAGAGATGGCTCTTCTGTCGTCGCAGTTGCCGCGACGACGAGAAGAGTAATGAAAGCCGCTATGTATATCTTTGTGCGCATTATCGAATTCCTCTCGTCATACTTCGTTCGCTGAAGCTCTGTTCGGGAATTCCCGTGTTCAAATCAAGATCCGACAGTTCCATAACCGTTGAGTGACCGGTCCGAACGTCGGTCATGGTCATTTTTGTAATCGTCCAGAACGAGTCTATTTGGCTGTACTCGTCGATTATGAGTGTCTTGACCAGATTGCCTTTCCTGTCGTAGAATTCTTTTCTCAAACCAATCCAGGCGCCCTCGTTAATCCATGTCACCGTCCGCCCATACTTTGAGTCATTCGATTCGGGAATGCTTTCCACGACATAGCTCATGTGCCCATTGAACGACTCCGTACGTAACACGCGATGGACATCGAGCTCGGGGTGACGCCGGCTCAGATCCTCATATTCAAAATCGGATCCCATGAAGCTGTCGTTTTTCTTCTCCGCGGAGATACGTCGTACCCGCCGCAGCGCGGGAAGATATATCCACTGATCGTCGGGCCGGTTGGGGTTGTCATAACTCCAACTCATAAACGAGGTATCACGTACGTCCGCCGGCGACGAGAAAAACAACAACTTTTTTTCGACATCACCAAACCGGCCGATATACTGCCTGATACTCCTGATCCGTTGTTCCCCTCTTGCGTTTTCGAGTGTCATCGTCAATGAACCCTGCAGATCGTGCGGCTGCGGTCGTTCGTAGACGTTGGTCATGACCTGCAGCCCGCTCAGATTTGGCTGTGGGAACGGCGAGGCTTTGCCTGCCGCGAACAAGACCGTAAGCAGTGCGATTGCGCGAAAACTATTCCTGCGTTTGTGCATCATGGTGCACCTCCTCCTGGGTAATTAATTGAGATTGAGATGTGGCGAAGATTCTCCCTCGGTAAAGCAACAGATAGAGTACGGTTACCGTACCGAGAAAACTTACAACCATATTCAGGGAGATCAAGCCGCCAACCTGTTGGTTCGGGGGAAAGACCGAAAACAGAAGCACCGCAAATCCAATTGCCACGACCGTCGCGTTGTAGAGGATCGCTCTGCCGCTGTGATGCATCGTGAACTCGGAAGCCTGGTCGCGATTTCGAAACTGCGTCATATACTGTTTATAACGCTCTATAAAATGGATCGCATAGTCGATGCCGATGCCGACGGCGATACTTGATATCAATGCAGTGGATATACTCAAAGGCACTCCAAGAAGTCCCATCACTCCAAAATTGGCTATCGCGGTGAGAAGTATCGGGACCGATCCGATGAGACCGATTTTGAGGCTTCGGAACATGATTGACAGTAGTGCAACGACGATGAGAAGCGAGAGCGCCAGGCTTTTTATCTGACCCGTCAGGATCAGCTCGGCGAATACAAGTGCCCGATAACCTGACCCGGCGTAGCGAAGAGTAACACCGTATTCATCAAAGAGGGGGCTGAAAGTGTCGGCTTGTTCGACAATGGAGCTTAAAGTCCGGGAACTGTCGCTCTTTAACTGTACGGTAATATTCGCGCGTCTATACTCGTAGTCAACACTCTGTTCAAGGCTTCCCGGCTCGGCGGACATTTCGTAGAGCAGCAGATACTGTGCAATCAAATCCCGAGAATCGGGAACTACGTAGTACGCGGCTTCATCGGCGTGCATGACTTGGTGCATTCGTTTGAGATAGTCGGCGACCGACAGAGTGTCGCCCACCGCATCGCTTTTTTCGAGCTGGATTTGAAGCCGGTCGATGAGGGCAAGAATTTCAGGTTGTTTGAAGGTGTCCGGGCTGTCCGCCTCGAGCACGATGTTGAGCGTCGAGGTGCCTGCGAAATGATCGTTTACAAAAGCGTCGGTGAGAACAATATCCGAGTCCCTGGTGAAGTTGGAGATAAAACTCGAATCAATCCAGACACGAGGTATCGCCGCTCCCAACACAAGCACAAAGACTCCCGCGGATAGCAGTATAGGTTTCCATCTTTTACCGATCATCCGGGCTATTCGCTGCGCCACATGGTCCGGTCCGCCTTGCTTCTTTGTTGCGCGGGAGGATTTTGGGACACCGAAGAGCAGAAAGCTCGCAGGGATCAATGTGAGAGAGAGGAGCATGGCCGAAAAAACGCCGAACGCGGTAAACAATCCAAAATAACGAACCGGGAGTACCGCCGAGGTTAAAAGAGAGAGAAATCCAACAATGGTGGTGAGTGCCGTCATCACAACCGGTCGTGTAATCGTGGTTATTGCGTGATCGGCAAGTTCCCGAGCGGTTGAATCGGGGTTGGTTTCACGGTAGACGGTTGCGCTATTGATGATATGGATCGAGTATGCCACTCCAATAGCAACGAGCATTACAGGAATCATGGTCGACACGGCGTAGACCGGTATGCCAAGGAGCGCCATCAATCCAAAGGTCCATATAGCGCTGAATCCGACAACAATCATGCTTAGGATCGTATAGCGAATACTGCGCAGAAGGATGAACAGGACAAAAGAGATTGCAATGAGAACGATGGGACCCATCCGTTTCATATCCGACGGCCCCAGCTCGGCCAGCGCTCCTTCGACGATTGGTCGCCCGGCAACGTAAATTCGCTCGGGCCCTTCAAAGAAGCGTTCAATCTCCTTTATCTCCGCATAGGTCTCCCGGGAGAGGCCTTCCTCCGAAAGCTGGGCAACCACCAGGGCCGCAGTACCGTCGGTTGAGACCAGTCGCCCCCAGATCATCGGGTTGGCGCGGACCGCCTCCTCCAGCGCGGTCAGCCCGGATTTCGTAGTCGGAACGGAGCGAAAAAAAGGCGTGACCTCGAGGCCCCAATCACTTCCTGTAATGTTGTTGGCGGTGGCGAGCGAGACGACCTCCTCGGGATCGATTCCTTCGATCTCCCCCAACGCCTCCCCTATGGCGATTATCTTTCCCAGGGTCTCCGGCCGGAAAACACCGTCGGGATGGGAAATAGCGATCAGGACACCATCGGCGATTCCAAACCATTTTTCGGCTTCCTCGCTGAAAACAAAGGCGGGATGGTTGCCGGGCATATACTCATCCAGATCGGCCTCAATCCGGAAACCATTTGCCGTGAGGATCACGAAGCCGATAGTTATTGCAACCACAATCAGGATCGTTGTAACCGGCCTGCGACTCACCGTCGAGAAAAACGTTCTCATGTATCGGCTCCTGCACCAATGTTTGTTATCGTTCACTAACTTGCGCCTGAAAAAAAATCTGCGGCCCTGTCACTCTCTATTACCGCCGAGTGCAGCCACCGTCTGAAACGATTCAACCGCTCGCATACCTCGCGGGGAAAGCTCAAACGCGAATCCTGAAAGATGCCAGCGCCGAACGATCAACCGAATCGTACCGACGAGCATGGAGGCGAGATCGGAGGCCGAAACATCGGTGCGAAACTCTCCCTTTTTCTGACCTTCCGAAATAAGCGCCTCAACGTTGAGAAGGCTACGTTCCATGAGCTCGCGCACGCGCGCGGCTAGGCGTTCGTCGTTAAGGAATACCTCATCCGCGAAGATAACCGCCGCAAGATCGGGCGCCGCTTCAAGATGGTTGAACAACCCGCTGAAATAGTTTCCGATGGTGGTCGAAGTGCGGTCGGTTCGGTCAATACCTGTCCGGGCCGGGATTTCCCGCTCTAATACATCGAGTACGCCGAGAAGAATATCGGTCTTGCCTGCAAAGTGGCGGTAAATCGCGGGCTCGGAAATCCCAATGGCCGCGGCGAGGTTCCTGATTGTCAGTTCCTGGATACCTCGACGGGCGATCAGCGCAATGGACTTCTCCACGATCTCGCGTTGCCGTGCCGTAGTTTCCTGCATAAGCTATTGACAACATCCGTTAGTGAATGATAACTAACAAGCAAGCAATATGCACGCTTTTCGAGGGGATGTCAAGAGCCGTCTCGCATTTTTTCCACGGGCCGGTATGAGACCGAGGAAATGGCAGGAGGGCGAACCGTGACGTTGTATAATGACGACCGGAGGAACAGAGAGTTATGGAACCTAAGATGATTGTATTTACAATGATGACCTTTCTCCACGATTTGTTTACCGCGGTGTGGGTCGGTGGGCTTATGGCTACCGCACTTGCGGTATTTCCCACCGTGCGGAAACAGTTGGGACGCGGGCCAAAAAGGAAACAGTTCATGACAGGGTTTCAAAAAAAGCTTCGCATCCCGGTCTATATCAGCATCGGAGGGCTTATCATTACCGGCATCCTCATGTCCAGACAAAGCTCGATGTTTCAGGGGTACTTCCATTGGGACAATCGATATTCGACGGTTCTCTCGCTCAAGCACGTGCTGGTGCTTCTCATGATTGCCGCAACTGTGGTTCGCAGCCTCGCTTTGGGAGGCCCGCCCGCCATGCCCGGGGAAAAACCGGGTAATCCGGCAATCCCAAGGGCTTCCTCCCGGGATTCACATGCTTTCGCTCCGTCGGCAAAAGAACGAATAAGCATGGCGTTGCTTCTCGTAAATGTCGCGTTGGGAATCGGCGTGCTGTTTTTGAGCGCCCTTTCGTCGGTGATATCGGGATAGGGCCGAATCAGCCGTGGAGGTTCCATCGTCACCAATTCGAGCACCCTCTTCCTTTCCTTCGGTCGCCGGTCCGATTATTATTCTGAGCTATGGGGTTAGGACAGAATACTGAGATCGGTTAAGAGGAAGAGATTCGACAAGAGTTTTGGGGCGAACGAAGCGCTTGGGGCGTTACAAGGAGGAGAGGACTCTCCAGGAACTATCGAAGAGTTATGAGGCACATCCGAATCAAATTCCGCTGCGGAAGAAACAGCTTGTGCAAAGAGCGCCGAGTTCGACGTCGGTATCTACGGCCGGGAATAGGTTGCACTATCAGGCGGTCGGCCACGGTGAACTTGGTTATCCGCGGCCTTGGTCCGGATCGCTCACCCCGACACCTTTCCGCGCGGGCGCGATCCGTAGCTCAAAGCCGACTACATCGTTGCCGTCTCCGCTCGGTAGTCTCGTTTTGAGACTGAAACATTCGTCTGCTTCACCGTTCTCCGATGTTTAGTCGAATAGTGTCGGCGAATCGCCACGAGAACGTCGTATTCGGGTACTGCTGCCGGGCAATGCTCACCCCCGTCTGCAACGCGAGTGACTGGGACAGACGGCGGATCATGGAAGACAAGTACAAGGTTGAAGGACGAATAGGATGCCTGAGAAGCCGAATATCGTTCAAATAACGACGCATGATTCGGGGCGCCATTTCGGATGCTACGGCTACTCCACATTACATACGCCTGTCATCGACCGCCTCGCAGCCGATGGAATTCAATTCACCAACTACTTCTGTGCGGCGCCCATTTGCAGCGCGAGCCGCTGCTCACAACTGACCGGGCTGTATCCGCAGAGTCATGGATTGCTGGACTTGACCGGTTTTGGCTGGCGCATGCGGGATGACGTTTTGCACGCAAGTCAATTGTTCACGTCGGCCGGATATTGCACCGCACTCTTTGGAGTTCAACACGAGGTGGATGATTTGGGGCGGTTGGATTTCGACCTGGCGAGACCTCATCCAAGCGACGCCGAGGGAGTAAGTGCGGAAGTGGCTACCTTTCTGCAGAACGAAGCCCGGGGGCAACAGCCGTTCTACGCGCAGATCGGGTTTTTCGAAACGCATACCCCTTTTCTCCGCGGGAACACAGTGCCCGACACGGGGAGGGGCGTCGAAATCCCGCCATACCTTGCCGACACCCCTTCTTCGCGAGAAGCCATGGCCGGATACCAAGGGGCGATCCGTAAGGCGGACACCGCAGTCGGAGTAATCCTGAATGCGCTGCGGGAGAACGGGCTGGAGGGTAATTCACTTGTTGTACTTACGACGGACCATGGAATCGAAATGCCGCGGGCGAAATGGCACCTCTACGATCCCGGGATCGCCATCGGATTGATCATGCGCGGACCTTCGATAGGTTTGACCGGCGGAAAAAAATACGATCTTTTGTTGAGCAATGTTGATTATCTGCCGACCGTGCTGAATCTGGCCGGACTGGAAATACCGAACCACATGCAAGGACTTACCGCGGCGGCGCAACTCCGAAGCGATACACCTTCTTCCGTGCGCGACGCCGTATTCGGGTTGTATCACAAAACGCAGACGCGCTACGTCCGCACGGACCGATTCAAGTTGATTCGTCATTTTGATAATGCTTCTGATTTTCATAAACTGCCGGTTCGTATCGAGGAAGCGTTGAACAGACGCGTTATCAAGAGGATTGAGTTGTTCGATCTCAAGAATGATCCGAATGAGTTCAACAATATGGCGGACCGACCTGAATATGCAGATACGCAACTCAATCTGGATTCACTGCTGTGGCATTGGATGGAATCGGTCAACGATCCATTGCTGGGTGGGCCGGTCAGGTCACCCTCGTATGATGCCGCCATGGCAGACTACGTCGCCTGGAAGCGCGGAGCAGGAAATGCCGCGCCAAGGCGCGCAGGCGACGCTTAAAAGCGTGCCTGATTCCGTCCGTCGGGCAGCCCCGATGATTCCTTTCTTTAATCGCGAACGCTTGTTTGGTCGATCCGCCGGACTCCGAGGACGAACGAAAAACCTCACCGAACCTTTGCCGTTACCGGCTTGAAGGCAGATACGCTATCAGTTCTCTGTGACGGTAACGAGGGATACTGTCAAGTTTAGTAGATGGTTGTCCCTTCATATAGCATCTTATGCGGCTGGCTGTTCCACCAACTCGCCGTCTTTGAATACATCTCCTGCAAAGAACCGATGTAACAATTGACAATGAGCAGGTCGCCGTTAACGGCGGAAGGCCGTTCTTGTTCGATCGCTTCATGATCAAGTTCCATGTAGATGCAACTGCCATGTGGTTGTACGCTTTTGCGGACTGAGTGTCGCGGGTAACGTTAATTCCCCACTTTCAGGATCGCAGGGTAATCGCAATTCCCCACTCTGGACGACCGTAGGGTAATCATATTCCCCAGCGTATCAACGCCAGGGTAATTAGGATTCCCCACAGATTCCCGTTCAGGGTAATCATATTCCCCACCCCCTGTCGGTCGGTTAAAATCCTCCTGCTCAAAACGGGCATCAGGAGGAATACAATATGGGGTACCGACGAATGGACAAGCACGTACTTATGGCCATTTTCCGACGATGGATCCATGATCAGTCGATCAACAAGATTCATCAGGAGGAAGGGTTCGATCGAAAGACGATTCGGGATTACATCAGGCTATTTGAAGCCAAGGGCTACCGACGCGGGCAGCAGATCGTCGACCAGGACGTACTCGACGCTGCTCTGGAGGAACTCCTTCCGAAGAACAGTAGAGGTCGAGCCAAGAGAGAGCTGTTTGTCCCACACCGGAAGGAACTGATCCGATTGGTGAACCCGGATGCGTCAGCGGAAGGAAACGAAAACCCTTCGGATCAACTGGAACCGGTGAAGCCGAAGACTGCTTATCGCATTCTCGTGGCGAAATATGATCTGGAGGTCAGCTATGAGACGTTCAAGCTCTATGCTCGGGAGATCGGGCTTGTGGCAAAGAGAAAGCGGACGCCCACGCGGCTTGAGTCGCCTCCTGGAAGGGAAGCCCAGATAGACTAGGGCACCGTCGGTACATTGCTCGATCGGCACAGCGAGAAGCAGAGGCGTGTGTATGCCTTCGCTGCCAAGCTCTCTTGCAGTCGTCTTCCGTTCATCCAGTTCACCTACACACAAAAAAAAGAATCATTCGTCGAGAGCAACATCGCAATGCTCGAATTCTACGACGGGGCAACAGAATGTCTTTTAATCGATAATCTGAAATCGGGCGTCCTGAAGCCCGACATCTGGGACCCGAAAATCAACCGAGCGTACGCGGAGTTCGCCGAGCACTACGGGACCTTCATCGATACCACGCGGGTCGCCAAAGCGACCGATAAAGCAAAAATCGAGCGGTTGATTCCCCAAGCGCGAGAGTTGTTCCGTCGCCTGAAGGCAATCTACCCGACCGGTAGACTGGAAGAGTTGAACACCGAAGCGCTTCGCTGGTGCCGCGAAGAATACGGAATGGCCAAACACGGTACGACCGGTATTGCGCCAATGACGCTCTTCGAGGAACAGGAGCGCTGGTTGCTCAAGCCGTTGTCATCGGAGAGATTTGAGATTCCGAGGTACAAACCGGTAAAGGTGCATCCGGATCGATTCTTCACCTTCGATAAGAAGCGCTACGCCATGCCCGAGTATTGCCGCGGACAATCGTTTATCGCCCGTGAGAGCGGTGGAATACTCAGGGTGTTCGATGCCTCCTATCGTCTGATTCGTTCCTATTCGGTCACAGAACGGCGTGTTTCCTGGCTTTCCGGTGATTTTCCTGAGAGCCAGGAGGCGTTGATGCAGGGGACCTACCCGCGCTACCTGCTTTCCCGCGCTCGCACTCTTGGACCCGCGGCAGAGCGGCTTATCTCGCAGATCCTCAAGCCGCACGCATGGGTGAAGGCTCGTGTCGCCCAAGGAATGCTTTCGGTGCTGGATACCTACCGTCACTGTCCATTCTTTCAGAATATCTGCACCAAAGCGGATGAGAAACGGGTGTTCAATCCGAAGCAGGTAAAGGGCATGTTCGAAGGTGAACTGGTACAACGACGGCTGCAGTTCGTCCCTCCGCTTTCGGAGGCCGGACGGGCGATGACACGCGATATTCACGATTATCTCAATTGAGGCAAAGGAGAAACGAATGGAACTACGATACCACCTGACCAACGATTTGAAACGCTTAAGAATGCCGGGAATGATCGAGAACCTCGATCTTCGCGTTACCGAAGCGACCGAAGGCAACTTCGGCTATCTGGAGTTCTTTCAATTGCTCGTACAAGACGAAATAGCCAACCGCGAGGCAAACAATCCGGCGAAGCGGCTGAAGGCAGCGAACTTGAGCAATCGCTGTACCTTCGAGAACTTCGACTTCCGCTTCAATGAGCACGTGCTCCCTCCGCAGACGATACGCGACCTGGCAACCTGTCGGTTCCTGATTCATAGTACGAATATTATTCTGTGCGGCCCTCCAGGCATCGGCAAGTCACACGTCGTCCAGGCAATCAGTCACGAAGTATGTCGACGCGGCTCGGAGGCCCTGTTCATCAAGACCCACAAGCTCCTCGAGCAATTGTCCGACGGCGAGTACCCGCGCAGGGCCTCACGTTTGTGGAAACGGCTTCGTTCGGTAAGCGCCCTTATTCTGGACGATTTCGGGTTCCGTAGCTACGACGCCAAAGAAGCGGAACTGCTGTATGCGATCTGTGACGAACGGTTGGGAACCGGATCGATCATCCTTACCTCCAATCGGCCCGCCGAGGATTGGTACAGTGTGTTTCCTGACCCGGTGATCGGAGGAGCGATCCTCGACCGACTCGCTTCTCCGGCAATAAAGCTGATTATTGAAAAAGGACGATCGTATCGAAAAGAAGGACCGAAATTCGCGTGTGCATCCGAGAAAACCGCTCTTGACGATGAAACACCATGATGCAGGGAAAAAGGACGCGCGAGGATTGCCGTGGTGAGGTTTTCTCGACGCAGGTGATAGTTGGATACCCCCGGAAAATGGTGGTTTTGAACAAGACCAAAAGAGAAGGGCGCGCAATGATCGACGGAAAAATGGTGGCAACAAATCAGGAAAACGGATACATTAAGAATTCAGAAATCCCGATCGAGGGGGGTGGGACTTGAAATTACCCTGGTGGGGAATATGATTACCCTCGACATGAGGTGATTCGTTACTTGGGAGTGAATCTATGACAAGTAAAAGGATTCGTGTTGCTCTATTCCTGCTGCTCGTTGCCATTGCGGGCGCTTTCTCAGATGTCGAAGTGGGAATGGTTTTTAGCAACGGGGATCCGCTGGGCCAGGCATTGGCCGAGAATCTGACCTTATACAGACCGGCATATGGTGTATCAATGGCATATGGCACCGAAAGAGTGGAAGTGGGATATAACGCACTGTTTGGGGTGATTCCAAAAGCGCAATTAAATGCTGATATTGGCGAATGTCACACCATTCGTCAATATCAGGTGGTCCTTGATATTGGCATAGTCGCAAAGTTGCTGCTTCGGAGTTCGGACAAAGCGATCGCACCGTTTCTATCGATAGGTGCCGACCTTATCACACCTCTAAGCAATGTTGAGTGGGCGGCCTTGAAAGGCAGCCGATTGACCGTCGACGCTGGATTAGGCGTTGATCTCCGTTTGCGAGATCTCACTCTTTCAGTCGCAGGCGCGATAGTTCCTGCCATGTATGATCAGTCCAGAAGGCAAGTTATCATAACAGGTTATCTATATGCGAAAGGCTCACTATCCGTCCGATACAGGCTTTAGTAGTTAACCCAAAAGCGTTAAGGGGAGAGAATGTCGTCCGTCATAGCGACGCTAAAACGACGATGATCCAGTGCCGGTCCGAGATTCTCCTCATCCATGCGCTTCTGACCCGGCTGGTCACCTCTGGCGTGAAGGGGAATTGACGTTACCCGCGGCACTCGGAGTAAGGTTTCGTGCCGAAATCTCTCACGTGGTTGACCGCATTGCCGAGGATCCGCTTTTCCGGCGAGGGCGCGACGGTGGGTATCGCCGAGTGAACCGCCCGGTTTTTCCGTGGTTCGGCGCTTACATAGAGCCTGTCCCAAAACCGGCGATTTCGGACCGGCACAAGTTTGGCGTTGAGATCGGCCGACGGAATCGTCCGGCGTCGGGTCGATTCAACCGAGG
>JAJRYZ010000102.1 GCA_024275515.1 Spirochaetota bacterium | reverse complement strand
GACGACAATGGTAACTTCGTCATACATGATTTGGATCCGGACAGGACCTACTCGTTTATCGTGTCGGATGGGAACCGATCGCAGGCTTTCCATTCCGGGCCGGACCAACAACTGGAACTCAGAAACGGCCGACTGAGCTGCAATTCGGCCGGATGTCACGACGCATTGCGGCGTCTGCACCCATGAAGCGGCGGGACGAACGCGTCGTCGGTCACGTTTTGGAAGCGATTGATGTGTCAACAAGGAAAGCTGGAGTGAAAACCACATTACGACTATGCCTGGTATTCATCGGGCTTGCGATCATGAACGGATGCGCCGGGAGTCGCGTGGTAAGCTACGTCCACCCGAACGCCGATTTTCTTCTGGTTCGCCGTGTGGCGCTGCTTCCTTTCGAGGATCTTTCCGACAACGCCAACGCCGGGAAAAAAGTGAGAGAGATTTTCCTCGCGGAGCTTCTCAAACCGGGGTACTTCGACGTTGTTGAAACGGGCGAGATGAACAAGGTCCTGGCCGAAATGGATATCGTCGACCCTCACAATATCGACGCGGAAACGCTGAAGGAGTTCGCCTCGCGCCTCGGCGTGCAGGCCGTCATATACGGCGTCATTGAAGAGTATCGCCAGTCCGTTTCGACCAGCAGCGGTACCTTCCCGGAGGTTTCACTGAGCATTCGAATGGTCGACGCCGAATCGAACATCGTCATGTGGATGACCGGTGCTTCACGAGGCGGCAACGCATCGGTGAGCTTCATGGGTTTTGGGGAGACGCATTTCATAAGCGAATTGACGCAGCGACTCGCCCGGGACATCGTCGCGTCGCTGGGGAGAAGAATCGTCGTCGAATAGGCGCGTCTGGTTTCATGCGTGTGAAAACTTTCAGAATAGGGATTCTCCTCGCTCTTCTCGTCGCCTCCCGGGCGAATCCGACCGACGCTCCCGGAAAGGTAGCCCTCGCCGTTCTTCCGGTGATGAACTTCACCGACGTTGCGCGGGTGGGAACGGCTCTTTCCGAAATCATCGGCGTGGAGCTTCTATCGTCGGGTTTGTTCGAGCTGGCCGATGAGCACGAGCTTGAGCGTCGGCTTGAGCGCGACCGCGTGAGGAGAATGGATCTCATTCCACGGAAGCTGATCGTAGCCATCGGAACCGAGTTGGACGTCGACGCTCTGCTTGTCGCCACCGTTGAGGCGTATCGGTCCGATACGACGCCGAAGGTCACGCTTTCGGTGTCGGTCTACAGCGCTTCCACCGGGGGGCGAGTCTGGTTCTCGTGGGATTCACTCACCGCCGACAGCGCCGTCGGTCTCTTCGGGATACGGAAACAGTTGAGCGCGTACGATCTTTCGGTCGTTTTGATCCGTAGATTGCTGGGGCGGTACGCCGCCGACGTGCGCAGGTCGTTGTGAAGATGGCCGGTGGAGTGCGCTCGGAGTGTTTCCGGCGTCTGCTTTTTTTCGTCGTCGCGACGCTACTCGTCTCGGCCGTCGCTTCTACTCAGTCGGTCCCCGGGGGAAAGATCCGCGCGGCGGTTGTTGCATTCGACAACCTGAGCGCAGATCGAAATGCTGCGCGATTGGCGACCGATCTTGTGGTTGACGCTCTCGAACGCCGCGCCTCATGGCTGGTCGCCTCTCTCGGCGATGTCCACAAGGCGGTCGCCGCTGCGGCGTACACCGGCAACGGTCCCGGCGAGGTCGATCTGCAGACGATCTACGACTTGCGCGCCACCTTGGGCATCGACGTCGTGGTGACCGGAACGGTCATCGATTTCGAAGACGGCGTGGAGAAGCATGTTTCGTTGACCCTCAGAGCGATCGACGCGAGGACCGGCGAGGTGGTCTGGCAGAGATACGGCTCCAAAAGCTCAGCCTACCGCGTTGCGCTCATTACTCCTCCTAAAAGCGTCGATGCGTATTCGTTGCTCGACAGACTGTGCAGGAGACTGATCCGGAGCTTTGTCGGTTTTCGTTCGCGTGCGGTCGCAACCTCGGGTGAGGCGGAGGATTTGCGATTAAGGCTTGCGGAGTTGTACTATCGCCGCGGTCGATACACGGAGGCGATTTCCCATATCGAGTACGTGGTAAGCAGATTGCCGATCGACGACCCGCAAGCCGAGAGCCGGAGGCATATGCTCGGCGATACGTACGAACGGCTCGGCGAGTGGGATCAGGCATACGCGGTATGGGAAAGATACGAAGCTTTTTTCCCGACGGCGCGACGTTCGGAAATAACCTTTCGCAAGGGTCGCGCGTTGCGCATGCTCGGCCGACACGACGAAGCCGTCGAGGCGCTTTCTTTGCTCGACGGTCTCGACGATGAATGGAGTGATAGGGCGCTGCTTGAGATTGCCGCCGTATACCGGGATTCGGCCGACTACGATCGGGCGCTTGACGTGCTCAACGAATTCGTCGAGCGGCGTCGGGACAGTGAGCTGCTTGACCGGGCGTATCTGGAAATCGGAATGATGCACCTTTCACGGGGCGACCCCGCCGCCGCTCTCGGGGCCGCGGGAACGTATATCGAGCTGTTTCCCGCCGGCGAAAGAATCGCCACGGCCCGATACATCTACGGCAGGTCGATGCAGGAACTGTCGAATTGGCCCGAAGCGATTAGGTTTCTGCTCAAGGCGCTACCTTTTGTCGATGACCCCGTGACGGCCAATGAGATTCGTTATCGGCTCGCTCTCTGCTACCAAAAAACCGGCGATCTCGAACGGGCCGCCGAATATGCCGAGAGCGTGAAAACGGAGCTGCTGACCGCCGAGCCGGCGCGGACGTTTCCGGCGATCGTCGGCCGGATCTATTTCGGTTTGGGGAATCACGAGTCGGCGCTTAAGAGTTTCACATCGTATCTGCAGATCACGCCGAACGACGCAGAGGTTCTGTACGCAACGGGAGAAATTCTTCTGGAGCTGGGAAGGACTGAGGAGGCGCTGAGTCGGTTCCTTTCGGTCGTCGAGCTCGGAGCCGGTGCGCGATTCTACGATGCGATCTGGCAGGCGGCCACGATCCTTCACGACGAAGGCAGAGTCGACGAAGCGGTTACTCTGTACGCCGTGCTCGGAGAAACCGAGAATCCGTACGAGTTCGAGGCCTTGCTGTCTCTGGCCGCAGTCTACTTCGATTCCGATCGGCTGGATCTGGCCGAACAGTACCTGCGCAAAGTTTCCGATGAGGCGAGCGAGGAACGATATCTGATCCGCGCGCGGAACTGGCTGAACACGATACGGTACAAAAGAAGCAAATCCGAGGGCACTCGATGAAAACCGCGTTTGTCGTTATCGCTTTTCTGCTTTCCGGTGCGTTGACCGAAGGGGCGGGCGTCTCCGACTCGTCCGGGCAAGTCATCGCCCGGGTCAACGGAGAGACCATTACGGTGGCGGACATGCGGTCGGCTTTTTCGCGGCGGCATTCCGGTCATTTGGCGCTTTTGAATACTCAGTTCGACAAACGTTGGTACCTCGACTCGATGATCGACAACGTTCTGCTCATACAGGAGGGGTATCGACTGGGTCTGCAGAACGACGAGGGGTTGCGAAGACGGACCGCGGAGTTCGCGGCGGCGAAAGCCGTCGAGCTTCTTTTGCGTCGGGAGGCCGACGAGGACGTCGTTCCGGACGACGAGGTCCTTCTTGACGTGTACAACAGGTATTTCGGAAAGGGATACAAAGCCGCACTGATCCGGGTCTCTTCGCGCGCCCGGGCGGAACTGATAGAGCGGGAATTGGGGGAAGGCGCCGATTTCGCCGAGCTCGCCGAGCGATATTCCGAGCATCCTTCCGCGGCCGGCGGCGGGATGATCGGAACGGTCCGGTGGGGGCAACTACCGCCTTCTCTTGAAAACGCGCTGTTCGATCTGGCGCCCGGCGAAGTCGCCGGCCCTGTCGTGACCGAAGAAGGAGCTTTTTTTCTGCGCCTTCTTTCGGTCGAAGGCGCGACGCCACGCGCGTTCGACGACGTCAAAGAGTATATCCGGTTGGTAATGGGAGAAAGGATCCGGGAACAGCGGCGTCGTGAAGTGGTCGACGCTTTGCGACGCGAATACGAGGTCCGGATCGTGGATGGTGATTGGACGCACGTCGCGTCGCTCCCGAGCGATTATGCCGTCGCGACAATAGGAGGAAGCACGGCGGTGACCGCGGGGGAGTGGTCGGCCATGGTTCTCGAACGGGGCGGAGACTCAGGCGATCTCGTCGCTCGAAGCCTGCTCGATGAAGCGGTTACGCGGCGTGTGTTGACGCTTGAGGCGCAGGAACGCGGGCTCGACCGGGCGACCGAGGTCGTTGAAGAGACGACGAGATTCGAAAGACAGCTCGTCCTGGAGCGCGTCAACGAATTGATTGTCGGGCGCATTTCGGTCGGTGAGAAGGAGGCGCGGGCGTACTACGAGGCGAATCGTGAAGAGTTTCGGACCCCCGGGAGTGTACGTTTGTCCCACATACTCGTGCATACGAAAGAACTGGCCGACTCGATTGCCGCCGGATTGGAACAGGGGGAGAGTTTCGCGGCTCTGGCGCGGCAGTATTCGATAGACGGATCGGCGTCTTCGGGCGGCGAGATCGGAGTCGTGAGCGACGGATCCATCATCGAGGAGTTCAACGACATCGTTTTTGCGCTTGAGCCGGGAGCGGTGTCTCCCGTCTTGAAATCGCGATACGGATACCATCTCTTTAAGGTAACCGAGCGAATCCCCGGCGTCGTGCCCCCTTATGCGGAGGTCGCCGATCGTATCAAAAAGCAGCTGATCGAGCAGAAAACAGAAGCAGAAAGAAAACGATGGATCGCGGTGCTGCGGGAGAACGCAGTGATACGCGTAAAAGAGTCGGTACTTGAGAATCTGCAGTTCTAAGTCTATCGTAGCGGAGAACGGTGTGGTATGATGAGTGCATTGATACGTGCGTCATGGCTGCGACCATCGGTGAAATATGCAATCATTCTTTCTTCGATAATCGTCGTCGCGTTGCTGATAAGCGGCTGCGTGAGCTCCAAACCCGGAGGGGGCGCCTCCTGCGAGTCGTGTCACTCCGCGGAGCTGCAAGACTACGCGTCGCGGCCGTACCCGCATCTGGAGGTCGATTCCGATTCGTGCACGCAGTGTCACGAAAGACACGGACTCGTCGGCACTCTCCGGCTGCGGCTTGACGGGGCCGAGCTCTGCTATTCGTGTCACACCGAAGAGCAAGCTCTCTTCGAGCAGCAAAACCAACACGACGCGATCGAAGACTGCGTATCGTGCCACGACCCGCACGGGGCGGCAAACCCTTCGGTCTTGAAGGAGTCGGGCGACGCGCTGTGTGCAACATGTCACGAGAGCGACTCTGCTGCGGCGTTCGTCCATCCGCCCCCTGAGAACGGTTGTCGAACCTGTCACGATCCGCACGCGTCGGTCAACGCTTCCCTCCTTCCGTCCCCGGAGACGGAGCTGTGCTTGTCGTGCCACGACTCCGAGGCGCCCGGTTTCAAAACGGCGCATATTCAATATCCGGTCGAGAAAGCCGACTGTGCGAAATGCCACATCATTCACGGGGCCGAAGTTGCGGGTCTCCTGAAAAAAGTCTCGCATCAACCTTTCGACGACGGTCTGTGCTCGGTGTGTCATGAAAGCGCGGAAAGCGAGAATCCGTTCGGGTTGACGATTCCGGGGAATACCGCGTGCACGATGTGCCACGGCGACCTCGTCCAGTCGAAGAGCAACGTGCACCCTCCGGCTGTCGAAAAATGCCTGACGTGTCACGAACCGCACCTGAGCGACGAAGCGCATCTTCTCACGGCGCCCGAGCAGGATTTGTGCGTTACGTGTCACGACGAGGTGAGCGGGGAGAATATGTCGCCCGTCGTCCATGCTCCGGTTGCGACCGGAGCGTGTTCTTCCTGTCATTCGCCGCACGCAAGCGACAACAAGCGACTGTTGATAGAGCCCGAAGTCGAGTTGTGCAGAAGCTGTCACGGAGTTTTCCAAAAGCCGGTGGTTCATCTACCGGCCGCCTTCATGGACTGCACCACGTGTCACGAACCGCACACTTCCGAGCAGGCGGGCTTGATCACGATGCCGCAAGGAGAACTATGCGCATCGTGTCACGGGAGTTTCCAGGGAGAATCGGTGCATACACCGGTTTCGGCCGGGGATTGCCTCGCTTGCCACGATCCTCACGAGTCCGACGACGAAAGCCTCCTTTTTGCTCCGAAACAAAAACTCTGCACGACCTGCCACAGCGTAGGCGTCGAGGAGAACCAAGCGGTTCACACCCCGGTGAGAGACGGCAATTGTCTTGTCTGCCACGATAGTCATTCAAGCGCCTATCCCAAACAGCTAAGATGGGAGGAAGATGAGCTTTGCGGCGTCTGTCATTCCGACGTCCGGATAGAAGCTCTCTCCAACACAAGCGCTCACACTTCGGTCCAGGAGGGCAACTGTCGGACGTGTCATGATCCTCATGCCTCCGCCGAGGAGAATCAGTTGCTCTCGTCGCGGGAATCGCTGTGTCTGAACTGTCATCGCGAATCGCTGCCTCAGTTCGCCGCGCGTTTTCCGCACTATCCGACGGCAAAGGGCAGCTGCCTTTCGTGCCATCAGCCACACTCTTCGGCGCAGGGATTCCTGCTGCAGTACGAGGGATCGGAGGTATGTACTCTGTGTCACGGGGCAAGCGGAACGTATTTGAAGCAACGCCACCAAGGTATCGACGTACTCGGTTCGGATTGTCTCGAATGCCATGACCCGCACGGCTCGGAGGTAAAGGGTCTGATACGCGAAGTGGAGCATGAGCCGTTCCGGGCGCGCGAATGCGCAACGTGTCACGAGGAGTAGTGTGAACATGTGTGGAACTTCAACGCGCGCAGCTGTTGTGATGGCTTTTCTTCTCACCATCGGCGCAACGGTGCCCGCAGCGTCGGAAGACGTAAAACTGGAATGTCTGACGTGTCACGGCGAGCTGGCGGGCAGGATACGAAGCAGCGAATACGTTCACGGGCCCGTCGCGGTCAACAGTTGCGCGTCGTGTCACAGCCCTCACGCGTCGAAGTATCATAATCTGTTGAGAAAACCCGACCTGGATCTGTGTCTGAGTTGTCACCCTCAACAGAAAAGCGAACAATCCGACGTGTCGGTTCACGAGCCCTTCGAGTCCGGAGAGTGCACGATGTGTCACGATCCCCACGCGTCGGACTATGCGCACTACCTGGAGGAATCGCCGTCGAAAGCGTGTTTTTCATGTCATGATACTCTCAAAAAAAACATCACCGAGGATCTTTCCATTCACCTGCCGGCCTCGGCGGGCGAGTGTTTGGTGTGCCATGCGCCTCACAGTTCTCCCAACCCCACGCTTCTCAATCTTCCCGGCGGCAGTCTCTGCGTGCAGTGCCACACGCCGGACGATGAGACGTTCGCCGGCGCGCACGACGGATATCCGGTCCAGGAGGCGTCATGCGCTTCATGCCACGCTCCGCACTCATCCGTGCAAACGAAGTTGTTGCGGCCGGTCATACATGTTCCGGTCGTCGCGATGATGTGTGGTTTCTGTCACGTAAAGGATGAAACGACGCAAAACGCCTTCGCGTTGGCCAAGGACAAGGGTGAGCTCTGCTACGACTGCCATGGCGACGCGATCGACGCGATGAGGGAAAAGAGTACGGTGCATCTTCCGGTGGAAAGCGGCGCCTGCCTGAGTTGTCACAGCGCTCACGGAACCGAACGGGAACACTTGGTTATCGGTTCCGATCGGGAGGTGTGTCTCTCCTGTCATGTTTCGCTTGGACGGGAGTTGCAGGATGATTCGAACTTCGTGCATACACCGGTGCGAGAGTTTTCCTGCACCTCTTGTCACGCGCCTCACTCGTCGGACACTCCGGAGCTTCTCCCCAAGCCCGATCTTGACACTCTCTGCATCAGCTGTCACCCGAAGACGCGGTCGCACACGCACCCGGTGGGGCCCGAATACACCGACCCGCGAACGGATGAGATTATGACGTGCGGAAGCTGCCACGATCCCCATGCGTCGCCGTTTCGATATTCACTCCACTACGACGGGAAGCGCGACCTTTGTGTACAGTGTCATGACATATGATTCGAAATGCGCGCGGGTGCGATAGCTGCGCACCGGGAGCGGTTCGGGCGGCCACACTGCTGGTCTTGCTTTTTTCAATGCAATCCCGAATAGGTGCGCGACCTCTCGAGTACCTGTTTACCATTCGCGGGTGGGGGAACTCCGTTGTCTTGGCCACTCCGCGGATTCTGTTTTTCGACGACACCTACGAAGAACTCTACGTCGTCAACGGGGACGGTTCCATACATATCTACTCGGCGCAAGGCGGGTTTCTCTATCGGTTCGGGAAGAACGAAGGAGTCGGCAACCCGCAGGGGTTGGTCGTGGGCGGCAACGGTCTTACCTATATTTCGCAGGGCTTGACCGGCGAAATCCTCGTCTGCAACTACCGAGGCGTCATAGATCACCGGTATGCGTTTGCCGGAGAACCGCGCCTCACTCGGCCGTGGCAGCTTGCCGTCGACGGCGAGAACAACCTCTATGTCGTCGATCAGGCTACCAAGAGTATTTTCATCTACGACGACGAGGAGCGGCTCCTCGGCAGGATCAGCGACGACGCCCGCTTTACCTCGATATCCGACTTGGCGATCGATGACGACGGCAGACTCTACGTCATGAACAGTGTTTCGGCTGAAATCCACGTGTACGATTCGAAAAGCGGCGAGCATCTTCTCAGTTTCGGAATGCGCGGCAGCGGAACCGGGAAGATGAGCGCCCCCGTGGCGATTGCCGTATACGATTCGCGGCGGGTATTCGTTTTGGATACGAACCGACAGAAGATACTCATTTTCACGACGGCCGGGGCCTTTGTCGACGAAATCGGGAATCTGGGAAGGGGCGACTACGGTTTTTTCTACCCGTCGGACATCAGTGTCAGCCGTAGCGGTGTGCTTTACGTATGCGATACGATGAACAACCGCGTTCAGGCATTCGCCGTCGAAGGCGCTCCGCAAGGGTAGCGCGCGCATCGCGGGCGTCGCCGCGTCACAGGCGCGCGGTCATTTTAAAAGATCCCGAAACCGCTTCATCCCAGTCGGCCTCGGGCGCCGAGCGTTCCTGTTCGACGGAGACCTCGATGCTTGAGTCGACACCTTCGAACCAGTTCCAGAACAAATTCAACGCGAACGAACGGTTGTCTCCGCCTTCGGTATCGTGTGCGAGATTGTACTTCGCCTTGATCGAAAAAGTATTGAAAAGCCTCAGGTCCGCCGCGTAGCCCACGGTTGAATCGACTCCTTCGGCCTTCCAGTTGAGAAGCACCTTGGCGCCGAATCGCATACTTCGGGTCACGCCCAGCTCAACCGCGCCGTCCAGAACGTTTACGACCGCGCGGCCAATACTGCCGTCGACGTCGATGTCCTGAAGTTGCCAGGTGTACCCGCCCGTGCAGCTCAACTCGCGTATGAGCAGGTCACGAATGATCGTGACACGGACCCTCGGTTTCGCCTGCAATCCGTTGAAACGCAGTTCCTGATCCGGAATCCATTTCGACGAGTACTCCAATTGACCCGAGACGTCGAGCCACGGCGTAGCGCTCCCGTCAAGCAACGCGGAAGCACTGAAGAGTCTCGTTTTTGTCACGCGGCGGACCTTCGAATAGCCCATGCTCGCAAGAATCGCGCATTTCAGCTCTTCATTCGGACGAATCGTAAAACGCGTGCTCAGTGTGCCCGAGGAAAGATCACTGATGGGCAAATAGGAGGCGTCGAAGGAGTACTCGCTCTGAATCGAAGGAAGAAATTGCACGACGCCTGAGACACCGTAACCGAGCGCGGTTGTTCTGTTGGTCGGCCACGTTTCCGCGCCGACCCGAGTTTCTCCGACGACGTGGGAAGCGTTCGATCGCAGAGAGAATGCAAGATTATCCGACACGCTTCCGGATAGAAGAATACTGCCGGAGAGGGAGTAATTGAGGTTTTTCGTATGGACCGTATCGAATCCACGCAGACTTTGGTATCCGGTAAAAATCCCTTCGGCGTTCATCGACAGACGTTCGGTGAAATCGTTCTCTATTCCGATCCTGAACGACTCGTTAATCGAATCGTCGGAGAAAGGAACGTTGTCGGAAACGTTGGTCCTATCGATAAAGCGGTCCCAGCCTGCGAACGAGGAAAGACTCAACGATTCGCCCATAAACAACGATGTAAGCGATACGTATGTTCGCCCGGCGTCGAGGCTGCGGTCTTCGCGAAGATTCTGAACGGTTCCGCTTTGAACGAGAAACGACGGCAACCCGGGTGGGGCCAGAGAAGCGGTGAGCGTCAGATTGCTGATTTGCTCCAAACCCTCGATGTCGTACGGGTATGCCGTTTTTGTCTCCGCGAGTGAAAGATTATAGCTTCCGGTCATCGAAAAATCCTTTCGATTCATCGAAAACCGGAAGTACGGAAACAGCATCGCCGAATAGTCGACGGCGCCGCCGATTTCCTGTTGCCGTCCGGTTACATAAGCGGACAAATTATAGGAAATAGACGTCGTGCGCGTGATTTGCTCGGCAAAATAGAGATTGACGAACGGAGCGTAGACCATCGACCACGGACCGTAGCGGGACGGACCGGCAACGGCCGTCTGTACCGAGATTACCCCCTGCGTTTCACTGAAGACGGCCCACCCGAGTCCGAGAAAGACGAAGAAAAAAAAAAGAGCCGGACGACGCCGCCTCGCTCTCGAAGTCGCGTCGTCCGACACTCTCGGCGTACGAAAGCCGGCACGTCTTCGTCCCGTCACCCGGAACGAAGACGTGTTCGGCTTGGAAGTGCGTCCTCCTACTTGTCGTGACACTGCTGGCAGGCGCTTCCCGGCGAAGCCTGGGCCTGCTGTTCGTAGCTCCATCGAAGCGCGTCGGAGTTCGGGCCGGCGTGCGCGTAGTGGCAAGTCAGGCAGAAAACGCTGTCCCCTGCATCGTTGCCATAGGGGCCGGTGTTAGCCGTGCTGCTTCCGAGCGTATCTTCGGCCGGATAGCGCGAGCCGGAGGCGACGGCGAGATAGGCGGTCGTGACGTTATAGGTACTACTCGCGTTCGATGTGGGGTGCCGCTGGAAAGGAGACGCGGTGCCGGTATTGGAATCGCCGTAGAAATTGTCATGGCAGCTCGCGCACCACGCCGAGAAGTTGCTCAAGCCGGTACCTTGCGCACCGTAAATGTTGCCCGACAGCGGATAGACGTCGCCGCTGAGCGCGCTGGTAGAACTCGCTCTGATAATAACGCTGGAGCCTGAGCCTGAGCCTGTGGGAACTCCGCGCAGGTTCCTGTACGCCGAAAGAGTCGCGGTATCGGCGTCGGTCCCGTGCGCATCGTGACAGCTGGTGCAGCTGAAATCCGAAACAGGTCCGTTTGCGCTTCCCGCAGGTGTAAGCGAAAGACCGCCGGCGCCGAGATTATGCCCGCGCCCGCCGTTTGCAGTAGAGGCGGCGTCTCCCGACGCGGTATCCAAATCTCCGAAATCGCCCGCGGCCGGCTGACCGGTTGCGTTGACGACCGCCGGAACCACCGAGCTGTAGGAGCCGTAACGAGACCCGCTCGTATCATGACAAGCCAAACAGAGAGCTTCGGTGCTCGCCTCCGAGAGAAGGCTGTTGTACGGTCCGACCGTCGTGCCGGCGCCGTCGGTGCCGTGCATCACGTGGCAGCCCGAACAGTCGAGGCCCGACGAGCTCTTGTGCACCGCCTGAGCGGCCAGCGGGGAAAGGGCAAACAATGCCATCACGACGATGAGTAATAGTGTTAGTTTCTTCATTACACCCTCCAACAATTGCATCCTAATTTTTCCGCGTAGCTATTGTGAAACAATTCACAATACAAGTCTACCACATCGCAAAAAAATGTCAAGAGTTTTTTTGTCAACAATTCGGTTTTCGACGCCGTCGGCCCGACCCGAACCGTGTTCTCCCGTGCAGGCAGTATGCACGATTCGGAAGCGTCCGTCCAGGGCAATGTCACTTCTCAAACACCGCAAGTCGAATCGAAAACACCCGATGCGGAGGGCCGCTTTCGCCCATTATTGCGCCGATTGTCGGGATCGAATCGGCACTATCGACACGGGAATCGCGTATGACGGACGCCGCGTCGGGCCGGATCGACGACCGCCGACGTCGGGAAGCGAATCGCCCGAAGCGATTCCTTTTTTTTGAGATCGCGGATATGGTATGAGCGCAGCGATTGGAAATCCGACCTGCCGGATTTCCAATCGCCGGTATGAGCGTTACGAGGAGGGACGGACGTGTTCTACAATCCGTACGAAGCTCTTTCGAATGGAAGGTGGTTGATCGGGAATCTTCACGCCCACACGACGGCGAGCGACGGCGAAAGTTCTCACCAGGAAGTGGTCGACGAATACGCCAAACGGGGCCACGGTTTCCTGATGATCTCCGACCACGACACCTACGCCTCCGCCGAGCTTTACGACGGGATCGACACCGACGGAATGATACTGATTCCGGGAACCGAAATCACCGCCGGCGGGCCACATCTGCTCCATGTCGGCGCCGGTCGGCTCGTCGATCCGGACCCCGAAAGGCAGCGTGTCGTTGATTCGATCAACGCCGATGCGGGTTTCGCGATCTTCAATCATCCGAACTGGCAGAAGCGATTCGATCATTGTCCGCAGGAACTACTCGAGTCGTGCTCCGGCTACCTCGGAATCGAAATCTACAACGGGGTTATCTCGCGGCTCGAGGGGAGCGCGTACGCGACGGACCGGTGGGACATGCTGTTGAGCTCCGGAGAGCGTCTCTGGGGCTTCGCCAACGACGACAGCCACAGGGCGGAGGGAGACACCGGACACGGCTGGAACGTTGCCTACGTTACCGACGAGAGCCCCGCCGGCGTGATCGACACGCTCGCCCGGGGCCGTTTTTACGCGTCCACCGGAGTCACGATTACGGACATCGAAGTCGAGGCAGGACACGTCACGATCGAGGCGGTGAATGCCGAACGTATCGTGGCGATCACCGACCACGGGATTCGTATCGCGCAGGCCGACGGCGCTTCGTTGTCGGTGGACGCGCCCACGCGCGCCGGCTATCTTCGATTCGAGTGTTGGGGCGCCGGAGAGTCGTTCGCCTGGACCCAGCCGATTCTTTTCGATCGGTAGGCGCGTACCGTAGGCGCTCATCGAGGCATCGTCGTGACGCATTATGTTCATATCGTTCCACACACCCACTTCGACGCCGAAGTGTTCATCAACAGGGAAGCGACGCTCCAAATCGGTTTTTCGAACATTCAGGACGCGCTTCGGCTGCTTCGGTCGGATCCGGATTTCCGATTCACGCTGGATCAGGCGTGCTATCTCGAACCGTACCTGCGACAACATCCCGAGGAACGACGAGTATTCGTTGAGTTCGTTGAGTCGGGAAGAATCGAAATCGCCGGCGGCACCTACGTTATGCCCGATCTGAACCTTCCGTCGGGGGAGTCGTTCATCCGCCAGGTCCTCCACGGTCGTGAGTTCTTCGAAAAGGAACTCGGCGTCGACGTAAAAGCGGGGTGGACTATCGATTCGTTCGGACATCATCCGCAGATTCCGCAACTGATGCTCAAATCGGGGTTCGATTACACCGTTTTTCAGCGGGTGATGCGGAAAAACGGCCCGTCGGAGTTCTTCTACCGGGGGCTCGACGGCGCGATGCTCCGCTGTCATTGGATGCCCGTCGGCTACGTGGTTCTCCGCGATGCGCCCGGGAATCTGTACGAGTTCGGACGGTTCCTCGAGCCGAAGCTGGAATACCTCGCCGCGCACGCGCGTTCGACGCATCTATTGGCGTTGACCGGTTCGGATCTGACTCCGCCCGAACCGGGACTGTCCCGGCTGGTGCGGGAGTACAACGAGTGTCAGGATCGATACCGGCTGATTTTTTCTTCATCGAGGGAGTTTTTCGAAGCGGTCGAATGGAACGACGCGATTCCCGTCGTTGAAGAAGATCTTAATCCGGTGTTTCAGGGGTGCTACAGCGCGCGAATCGAGGTCAAACAGGAGAACCGAGAACTCGAGCGGCTGATGACCGACTGGGAGAAAGTGGATGCTATGGGCCGCCTCCTGGGAATCCCCGAGACCCGTAACCGTCGCGACGCGGCGTGGAAGAACGTTCTGTTCAACCAGTTTCACGACATTATTGCCGGCTCTCACGTTGATGAGGTCTTTTTCGCAGCGAAACGACGGTTCGATCACGCGCGAAGCGATGCCGGCGATTGCATCGACGCGAAGTTGCGAGCCATTTGCCGACGGATCGACACGCGAGGCGAAGGAGTTCCGATCGTCGTGTTCAACACGCTCGGATGGGAGCGCCGCGATCCGGTGGAATGCACCGTCGTTTTTTCCGAGCCCGACGTCTACGACCTCGAGGTGCGTAACGCGCGCGGTGAAGTCGTGCCGTCGGACCTTATGGACGTCGAACGCTTCGCGTGCGGGGGGATAAGAAAAACGACTGTTCTGTTCATCGCGAACGATGTCCCGGCTTTCGGTCACGAAGTGTACCGCGTTGTTCGTTCGACGGGCGTTTCGTCCGACACTTCGATTGAGACGAGCGATCCCCTGGGAGTCCGCGAGGACAAGGCGAGCGGCTTTATCGCAAACGAGTTTTACCGGTTGACTTTCGATCTGTGGAACGGATTAATGATCGGTTTCTACGACCGCGTAAACGGGTGGGAGTCCTTCCCGATTCGCTCCCGCTCGGCAACACCGTCGTAAAGGAACAGGATTTCGGAAACTTCTGGCAGTACAACGGGCCCTGCAAGGGCGACGCTTTTCACCCGTTTACGGATCGCTACCCGCTCCCGGGGCCGGAGGATCGTGCGGTCGACTATTCACATCGTTATTTCGGCGACGGTCGGATCGTCACCGGGAAGGCCCATGCCGAGTTTTCAATAGCGCATCCTTTCGGGTCGGGCCGCTTCGCCACGAGGGTGCGAATCTATTCCGGCGTCGGACGCGTCGACGTTCAAACAAAACTCATCAATAACGACGAACGCGTGCGCTATCGCGCGGTGCTCCCGACGAGCATCTCCGAAGGCACGATCACGCATGAGATCCCCTTCGGCGCAATCCGGAGACCGGAAGGAGAGTTTCCGGCGCAGAACTGGATCGATCTCAGCGACGGCGAGAAAGGGATTTCGATGTTGAATCGGGGGCTGCCGGGGAACAACGTGGTGGACGGGATGATGATGCTCTCGCTTCTCAAGTGCACGGCCCTGAAAGAGGGATACGCGGAGGTGGGCGGTTTCCGATTCGGAGTTCCGACCGAACGGGGTTACGAAAAAGGAATTGAGCACACGTTCGAGTACGCCTACGTCCCGCACGGGGGAGACTGGCGCCGAGCGAAGAGCTACCGAGCCGCCTTGGAGTACAATACGCCGCTTATCGCGGTCAATGCGGCGAGTCACGACGGAGACATCGCGTCCCGCACGGAGCATATTACCGTTTCGAAGCGGAACGTTGTTCTTTCGTGCGTCAAACCCGATTCGGATTCGCTCATTGTCCGTGTGTACGAGGCGGAGGGCGCGGCGACCGACGAGGTAACAGTCGAGTTCGGTTTTGCGCCGTCGCGGATCGAAGAGGTCGATCTCGCCGAGAGGAGCGTCCGATCGCGCGGGTACCGCACGGACGGCAAGAGGCTCCACGTCGATATGGGCGCGTGGGAGATTCGCACGTTTCGGTTGCAGTTGGGCTTTAGATGCGCGCAACACCGAGAAAAACCGCGTGAAGTGAGACGATCAACACGAGAAACAGGATTCTCGCCGATTCGGGACTCATGCGAAGATATCGATAGGCGAGGGCGTCCTCACGGCAGGCGACGAAGCAGTCGCCGCACAGCGTGCAGGTGAGTCCGGGTTTCCGTTTGGCGATGTGAGCCGCATCGAGGGCGCCGTAGCGGCAGGCGGCGGTGCAACGCCCGCATTCGGTACATGAGTTTCCGATACGGATACGAAACGGCGAAATCTTACCCAGCAGGTTCCCGGCAAGGCCGAGCGGGCAGACGCCCGTACAATGCACCATGGTCCCGGCGCGTGACGAAACGAACGCCATGACGGCGGCGCCGGCGACGCCGAAACCGATCGCGACGAACCCCGCCGGCCGGCCGGCGACTCCCGCGACGCGAAGCACGATCGCCGTCGCCGGGGTAGCGACGAAAATCCCGACACGGAGCGCCGTCCATCCGGTAGAAATCGGCGTCGCGCGACGCTTGCGGGCTGAGCAGAATCCGTCCCACGCGCCGATGTAGCAGAGATAGCTGCACCATGCAGGGCCCACGAGCACCACGGTCGACAGGAACAGAATCGGCATAAAGAATCGTCCGGCGCGGTAGATCGGGCCGGCGATAACGACCGCCGGGACGGGAATGTGAAGCGCGCCGCTCAAGAGAAATCGGTCGAGACCGGAGACGCCGAGGATGAACTGTGTGAAAAAGACGATCGAGAACATCAACCATATCCCGACTCTCAGCCGCGGGTCGGCCCCTTTGCGAAACTTCCGCACGAGCCAACCGGCATACGTCGCGAGGAGTGCGATTTCGAGCCACCCCGCGCCGGCGACGAAACGGTCGGCGAGGAGCATTTCGTAAGGCGCCGTCAACTTGACGACGACGAGCAGTGAGCCGGTAAGCGCCGCCGCCGCGATCGAAGAACCGTACCTGATCCCAACCGTGTCAGTGTCCACTATTCCTCCCTGCCGAACCGGAGTATGCGTGCACCGCGCCGCCGCCCGGGCGACGCGGTCTGTGCGATCGTCTCGGGCGGGGTATCCATAATGAGACGCGCCCTGTCAATCTCGATGCACACGACGTATGGTGGTGCTCGTGGCGATCGGATTTGTCTGCATGTTCGGCGTCGGCGCGTTCGCCGGCCGGCGCGGCGCGCTTATTCGGGTACTTTGCGAACCGCTCCTTGATCGGCCGACGTGGCGAGAAGCGCGTACGCCTTAAGCGCTCGCGAGACGACCCGATCGCGAGCGGCCGGCGTGTAGGCGGCTTGTCCGCGCGCCTTCTGCTTTTCGCGTCGAGCGGCGAGTTCGTTCTCCGAAAGCTTCACATTGATCGTCCGACGCGGGATGTCTATTTCGACGAGGTCCCCGTCTTCGATCAACGCCAGAGGGCCCCCTGCGGCGGCTTCCGGACTGACGTGGCCGATGCAGAGCCCCGATGTACCGCCGGAGAAGCGACCGTCGGTGACGAGTGCGCACTCTTTGTCGAGCTTCATCGATTTGATATAGGAGGTCGGGTAGAGCATCTCCTGCATCCCGGGACCGCCTTTCGGGCCCTCGTAACGGATGATAATCACTTCTCCCGGTTTGACGCTGCCGTCGAGGATTCCCTCGCACGCCGCATCCTGCGATTCGAAAACCCGCGCGGCCCCGCTGAACTCGAGCACCGACGGATCGACACCGGCGGTTTTTACGATGCATCCGGCCTCCGCGATGTTGCCGAAGAGGATCGCCAGCCCTCCGTCCGGGGAATAGGCGTGTTCGATGTCGCGAATGCACCCGGTCGCGCGGTCGGTGTCGAGCCGTTCGTAGGTCGCTTCCTGCGACCCGAGAACGAGATTGCGCCCGCGGCCGCCCGGCGCCGCCTTCGATCGCTCGATCGCTTCGTCGCTCACCGAGGTGCGAACGATATCGTTCCGGTCGAGCGCTTCGCCCAGAGTCATTCCGTCTACCCGGAGGACGCTCGTATCCAACAGCCCGCCGCGGTCGAGCTCGCCCATGATCGAGAGAATGCCACCGGCGCGATGAACGTCTTCCACGTGGAAATGGGAGCTCGGCGCCACCTTGCACAGGCAGGGTATTCGTTTCGACAGCCGGTCGATGTCTTCCATCGAAAAGCGAACCTCCGCCTCCCGGGCGATCGCGAGCAGGTGAAGGACGGTGTTGGTCGAACCGCCCATGGCGATGTCGAGAGACATCGCGTTGAGAAACGCGCTTCGTGTCGCGATCGCACGAGGAAGCACCGACTCGTCTCCTTTTTCATAGTAGGCCTTGGTAATCTCGACGATCCTTTCGGCGGCCCTCTCGAACAGTTCCATTCGCGCCGTGTGGGTGGCGACGATCGTCCCGTTTCCCGGAAGAGCCATACCGATTGCTTCATTGAGACAATTCATCGAGTTGGCGGTAAACATTCCCGAGCAGCTGCCGCACGTCGGACAGGCGCTGCGCTCGATTTCGGCGAGCTCGGCATCGGAGATGCTCTTGTCGGCGGCAAGCACCATCGCGTCGACCAGATCGTACTTGGTTCCTCCCACCTCGCCCGCTTCCATCGGTCCGCCGGAGACGAAAACGGTCGGGATGTTGAGCCGCATCGCGGCCATCAGCATCCCGGGCGTGATTTTGTCGCAATTGCTGATGCACAGAAGACCGTCGACCTTGTGTGCGTTGACCATATACTCGACGCCGTCGGCGATCAGTTCCCGGGAGGGGAGCGAGTAGAGCATGCCGTCATGCCCCATCGCGATGCCGTCGTCAACGGCGATAGAGTTGAATTCCGCGGCGAAGCACCCTTTGCTTTCGATGATCCGTTTCGCTCGCTGGCCGACCGTGTGCAAGTGCACGTGACCGGGAACGAATTGCGTAAACGAGTTCGCGACGGCGATGATCGGTTTCCCGAACTGTTCTTCTTTCATGCCGTTCGCGCGCCATAGACTTCGCGCGCCGGCCATGCGGCGGCCGACCGTTGTTGTATCGCTTCTGAGCGGAATTGCCATTTCTTACCTACCTTGGAACCTGCTTCCCTTTCGAAATCTGCTACTTCTTCCAGTTTTCCGGTCTGAGAGAACGTACCGCGGCGCCTGCACGCCACATCTCGGATTCACGAATCTCCTTGAGCTCTTCGTCGAGTTTCTCCTGGTAATCGGGTCTGCTGTTGACGTCGAGGACGATGGCGGTCTCCTTCCCCGATTTAACCGAGTCGTAGAGCGTTCTGAACACCGGGAGCGTGGCTTCCTTGAACCGCGGCTTCCAATCGAGTGCGCCCCGCTGAGCCGTCGTGCTGCAGTTCGCGTACATCCAGTCCATTCCGTTCTCCCCGACGAGCCGGATGAGACTTTGCGTGAGCTCTTCCACCGTCTCGTTGAACGCTTCGGAGGGACTGTGCCCGTTTTCGCGGAGGACGTCGTACTGGGCTTCCATAACACCGGCGAGAGCACCCATAAGAATCCCACGCTCTCCGGTGAGGTCGCTGAGCACTTCATGTTCGAAGGTGGTCGGAAATAGATAGCCCGAACCGATGGCGATGCCGACCGCCAGCGTCCGCTCGCGGGCGCGCCCGGTAAAGTCCTGGAAAACCCCGAAACTCGAATTGATCCCGCTTCCGTTGAGAAAGTTCGTCCGTACGCTTGCACCCGACCCCTTGGGAGCGACGAGAATAACGTCGATATTGTCGGGGGGGATGACGCCGGTCTGCTCCTTGAAAACGATCGAGAATCCGTGGGAAAAGTAGAGCGCATCGCCTTCGTTCAGACAACCTTTGAGCATCGGCCATACGGCCTTCTGCCCCGCGTCGGAGATGAGGTACTGAATAATCGTGGCCTTTTTGGCCGCCTCTTCGATCTCGAACAACGTTTCACCGGGAACCCATCCGTCGGCCACCGCCTTGTCCCACTCTCGCTTATACCGGGACGACTGCCCGATGATGACCTTGAAACCGTTGTCGCGCATATTCTGCGCCTGTGCCGGCCCCTGCACTCCGTATCCGATAACCGCGATGATCTCATCTTTCAATACTTCGTGAGCCTTTTCGATCGGAAACTCGTCGCGCGTGACGACTTCTTCCTCGACTCCGCCGAAATTGATCTTTGCCATTTTTTCTCTCCTTAGGTTTCGTGACTGTCTATATATAGTATGCCATACTCCGCGTGTTGATCAAAGCGCTATTTTTACTATACTGTGTTGCAATTGTCGCAATAGGAAAAGCATCGCATGGATCTTTACGCACTCAGACTCTTTCTCAACTTGTCGAAGACGCTGCATTTCGGAAAAACCGGACAGATGTGCCACATCAGCACCTCGGCGCTGAGTCGGACGATCCAGCGCCTCGAGGCGGAGGTCGGGCAAAAGCTGCTTCTGCGGGACAACCGCTCCGTGGAACTGAGCGACACCGGGCGTCGTTTCCGCGAGTTCGCGCAGGAAACCGTCGACAACTGGGAGCATTTTGTCGCGTCGGTCGCGGAAGAATCGAAGGAGATTCGAGGGGAACTCCTGCTCTACGGATCGGTTACCGCCGCCTGTTGCGTTCTTGCGGATCTCTTCTCTCGGTTTCGCGACAGATACCCGCGGGTGCATATTCGGCTCGAAACCGGAGACGCCGCGCACGCGATAGAGAAGATCCAAAACGGCGGCGCCGACATAACCGTCGCCGCCAGACCCGACGATTTGCCGAGGAATCTTCACTTTAAAACGATCACTTCGACACCGTTGATCTTCATCGGACCCGTTGTTCCGTGCGACGTTACGAAAATGATCGGCGGATCGAGAATTCCTTGGTCCTCCGTGCCGATGATCCTCGCCGAGCAGGCGCTGTCGCGCAAACGCGCAGAGGCGTGGTTCCGGAGCATGGGCGTCCGCCCCCGAATTTATGCCGAGGTGGCGGGGCACGAAGCGATTCTTTCGATGGTGCGGTTGGGTTGCGGAGTCGGCGTCGTACCCAAGATCGTGTACGACAACAGTCTGTTCAGGGATGAAATCGTCGTTCTTTCGGTCGACGCGAACCTCGCGCCGTACGAAGTCGGGCTGTGCGTTCACAAACGGCGGATGAGCGTTCCTGCGGTGCGCGCATTCTGGAACATAGCCGACGACGCAAGGCCGCCGACCTCCCGGTGAGTTTTTCTCCCGGCGATCTTGATGTATGATCGGTGCGTAATGCCGGATCGAATCGACGTCGTTTCCGCAGGCATCCTGGTCGCCGACTTTTTCCCCAACGTTTTGGACCGACTTCCCACACCCGGTGAGCTTTCGCTTCTCGACTCGCTCGAAATCCGTCCCGGCGGATGCGCGGCAAACACCGCAATCGCCCTCTCCCGGCTCGGCGTCGCGACGGCGGTGTGCGGGAAGGTCGGCGCCGACGCTTTCGGCGACTACGTGGTCGGCGAACTCGCCGCCGAAGGTCTCGATGTCTCCGGCGTCGCCCGGTCGAAAAAAAGCGAAACTTCCAAAACAATCATCCTTACCGTGTCGGGAGAGGACCGCAGGTATCTTCATCTAACCGGGGCGAACGCGGATTTCGCCGTCGATGATGTCGGCGACACGCTTCTCGAGAGGACGAAACTGATCTACGTAGGCGGTTTCCTCGGCATGGCGTCCTTGGATCCGACGGATTTGGCGCGACTCTTCGAAGACGCGCGACGGCGGGGCGTCACGACGGTGCTCGACGTGATCGCGCCCGGGGGCACGGACGGTGACCTGCGGAGTGTGTTCGACCGCGTGCTTCCCGCCGTCGACTTCTTTATGCCCAACGCCGATGAGGCAACGACGATTCTGGGCGAGGGCGACCCGGTGCGGCATGCTCGCGAGTTCGTTCGAATGGGGGCCGGGACGGCTATTATCACGCTCGGCGCCGACGGCGTGGTCGCCTGCGACGGAGTCGACTCGGTTCGAGCGGGGGTTTATCCGGTACGGTTCGTCGACGGATCCGGCGCGGGAGACGCGTTCGCGGCGGGGTTTATCAGCGGGCTTCTCGACGGCGCTCCGCTCCGACGGTGCATCGAGAGCGGGAGTGCGATGGGCGGTTCGTGCGTGCGCGAAGTCGGATGTTCCGCGGGGCTTTTCGATCGTGGCGAGCTGGACGGGTTCGTCGCGAAGAACCGCCTGGAGACCGAGGCGATCGAAGAAATGGATGTCGGGTAAGACAAGAGGAGTCGAGAGATGGCCCTTGTGAGCGCCGGGCGAATGCTCTCCGTTGCGGCTGATAATCGCTTCGCGGTCGGATACTTCGAAGCGTGGAGCGCGGAATCGGTCGAAGCGGTGGTCGAAGCGGCGGAGTCCGCGGCCTCGCCTGTGATTATCGGGTTCGGAGGTCTGACGGCCGAACCGGCGTGGTTCGACCGGTGGGGGCTTCGGGAGGCCGCCGCATTGGGCGGCGTCGCCGCGGAAACCGCAACGATTCCGGTGTCTTTGATCCTGAACGAGGTCGCCACGGTGCGACACTGTCTCCGAGGAATCGAGCTCGGTTTCAACTACGTGATGCTCGACTGCTCGTCGCTGAGCTACGATGAGAGTATCGTCGCCCAGCGCGAGATAGTCGCCGTCGCACGCCGAAACGGCGTATGCGTCGAGGCGGAACTCGGCGAGCTCCCGATCTCGGGCGCCGACGGAACCGGAGAGTTGACCGCCCCGACGCCGCGAGAAGCTTCGTTGAAGCGACGGGGATCGACGTACTCGCCGTCTCGGTCGGCAACGTCCATCTCCGGCTCGACGGGAAGGCGAATCTCGATTTCGATCTTCTCGACGCACTCAATCGGACGGTTGCCGTTCCCCTGGCGCTGCACGGCGGCACCGGTATCGCTTTCGAGTCGGTCGAGCGGGCGATCGACCACGGAATGGTCAAGCTGAACGTGGGAACGATCATGAAACGGGTCTACCTCGACGGGCTCCGAGAAAGTATCGAGCGACTGGACGAGAACGTCGACGTTCAAACGGCGATCGGTTCGCGAAAAGCGAAAGACGTTCACGCGCTCGCAAAAGAACGCGTGCGTCATGCGGTTCGAGAGTATCTGTCCGCACTACGTTCCGAAGGCAAAGCGGTTCTCCTCGCCGACGCGTGACCGGCCGACTGCGCCGCGTCGGCCGCCTGGGCAGGGCGGATTACGGCCGACCCATCTTCTACAGTGAAATTGCGATTTCGACATTGCGCGGTAAACATTCGGAGATACCTTCCGACTGAACACGCTTAACACTATCAGTTATGCTGCGCTCATGGTTGCCGATCAGAGCAGGCACGCGCTTCTTCCATCGACACTCAAAGACGAGGATTCGCGGCTTCTCCGGGAAAACAACAGTCTCAAGGCAGACATCGGATACTGGAAAAGTTGTCATCAACGAGCGCTGGAACGAGAAGAGGCGTTGAAAAAGGAGTTGCAGGATGCGAAGGCTCGCATCAAGTATCTGACGCGGCAGCTGTATGAGAAGAAGACGGAGAAGTCGAAGGAAAAGCGGGAATCAGAGAAAAAGAACGCGGATAAGAAAAAGCGTAACCGCGGTCAACAACCCGATCGACCCGACCCCGGCAGAAGAGACCAGGATCACTTACCGCAGCAAGAGGAAAACTACGATCTTCCGGAATCCGAAAAGTTCTGTCTCTCCTGTGGCCTGCCGTTTGTAGAAATGCCCGACACCGAAGATTCAGAGGTCATTGAGACGCAGGAAGTCCGGGGATATACCAGAAAGATACGACCTTGGTGCCAAGCCCAAAGTAAACATTCGGAGATCCCACGGAGGTTTCAGGCGAGTCAGCAGAGCAGTTTTTGATAATCTCTGTCCAACGGGAATACGAATATGTCCTTCCTGGGTAGGCGCGCTTTGCGGAATCGGTCTCCTCTGCCGCGACCCTGGGTAGTACCGACGTTGATCCAGTTCGCCGCTTTGTAGCAGGTACCCGAAAATCGATTCTTCTCTACAAATGTTTCGAGTAAGACCGGACGGTAGTTATACCTCCGTTGCCAGTCGGTCGGTATGCGTTTGCAGATCATCGACAAGACCATCGAGGCAAGGTTTTTTGAGTACACCCACGGCAATATCAGGAATCTGGAGTTGTTGAGGATCAGATGCAAGTTCTCTTTTCGTTTCTCCTCACTCCACCCAATGTGCCAGTCACGCGGCGCGACTCTCCATGCCGCCGAGCCGAATCCCAACAGAGCCACCGGAGCATCGCCTGAGTACACGAAATACTTCATCTGCGCCCCGGTAAGCGGCGTGTATCCCAGGTAATGGTACCGGTCGATATATTCGTTCCACAGTGATTGTTCATCGGTTCCTTTCGCTATCTCGATGTGGAGCTGCGGGAGCTTTCCGGCCGACTGCATAATCTCTTCGGCGGTTGCCGTACGTTCGGTATGCTCGATCGGTTTCATCGGGACTCGCCGGCGCTGAAGAGGGGGAAGTGAAACCAACCCTTCAGCTTCCATTTTCGCGAGCACCTGAGACATGCTCTGGGATTTCACCCCTCCGTCGGGCTTGTACCACGACAGCCGTTCACAGACAATCCGTGCAATGGCGGTTCGGCTGCGGGAGGTATCTTCGTCTATGATCGTGCGGATGCACTCGACCTCGGATTCGGTGAATATGCGGCCGCAAAAGGTCCAACTCTTTTCGGTGCGTTCGCGAATGTTCCAGGGCAAATGCGGGCTGATGTCCTCGGGAGGTTTCCCACCGGACAGCGCACAGGCCCTGAAATAGTCGCTGAGCCATTCGATGTGATTGATCCGCCACAGATCCAGCGTCTCGAAGATGCTGAACATCACCGCGGTGAAACGAGCACTCCAGATCGCACCCGATCCGTAGTAGTTCTTTCTGCCTACCACCGGATTTCTTAAAACTCGCTCCGAGCCGTTGTTATCCATGGGAATCTCCGGATGCTCGACGAACACCGTCAGTCCTTCCCAATGGTTCTCAAGACTCTTCAATACGCTCTTTTGGCTGTGATGCAGCTTCGGTTGTTTCAGCTCCTCCGTCCTGAGTTGCTCCATCCGCCCCACCGCCGCTCGCAGCAGGAGGTCTTCGCGGGTGAATGCCGAGGAGCCTTCCGCATGCTGCACTCGCAAAGCGTTCAGATGGAAAAGCTCGTTGATCCGCTCTTCCCAGCCTTGAGCCCACCGACGCACCTGCGCATATTTGAGCCCTGCTTCCCGAAAGTCCCTGCGAGCGTGTGCCCAGCAGAAAGCAAGGGTGATTCCTTTATGTTTTTTCGCAAATGATTTGTAGGCCGAATAACGGTCTACCAGCAGGATACCGGAGAGAACCGTGCCGAGATGCTCTTCAATGACCCGCGCCGAGCGAGTCGGATCGATGACATGCACAATGCTTTCATCCGAGATGAACACCCACAGAAACCATCGGAAAGTCGATTTGGTTTTCGTCGTCTCGAATACGCTCCATCGTGTCTCATCGGCTTGCCACGAAGCGGCTTGCGCGCTGCGCTCTTCAAGCGCCGCGTACACCGGTTCAAACAGCGGCGCCAACCGCTTCAACCCGTCTCCTACGCTGCCTGCAGGGATTTCCAACCCGTGCAGCGCGAGGTTCGAGAGTATACGCGCCACCGGTATCTGAAACCGATACTTGCGGATGAGAATATGAATCCACACCGATGCTCCATAGCGAGAGCGAGGGATCAGCTTTGCCGGTCCTTCGGCGGTAATGATGCCTTTTGTTCCCGGGCACCTGCAGCCTCGTCTGTACTTTTTTCGTCGTATCTTTCTGGTGTATCCTTGGACTTCCTGCGTCTCAATGACCTCCGAATCTTCGGTGTCGGGCATTTCTACAAACGGCAGGCCACAGGAGGGACAGAACTTTTCGGATTCGGGAAGATCGTAGTTTTCCTCCTTCCGCGGCAAGTGATCCTGGTCTCTTCTCCCGTGGCTGGGTCGATCGGGTTGCTGACCGCGGTTGCGCTTTTTCCTATCCGCGTTCTTCTTCTTTGATTCCTGCTTATTTTTCGACTTCTCCGTTTTCTTCTCATACAGCTGCCGCGTCAGATACTTAATGCGAGCGTTCTTATCCTGGAGGACCTTTTTCAACGCCTCTTCCCGTTCCACCGCCCGCTGATGACAACTTTTCCAGTATCCGATGTCCGCCTTGAGAATGTTGTTTTCCCGCAGAAGCCGCGCATTCTCGTCTTTGAGTGTCGATGGAAGAACCGCATGCCTGCTCTGATCGGCAACCATGAGCGCAGCATAACTGATAGTTTCAAAAGTGTCCAGCCCTACGGGATAGACGAACGCTTACATTGCGCAGAAAACAAATCGTTGTAATATAAGCACTTATGTTTTTTGGGCTTGGCACCAAGGTCGTATCTTTCTGGTATATCCCCGGACTTCCTACGTCTCAATGACCTCCGAATCTTCGGTGTCGGGCATTTCTACAAACGGCAGGCCACAGGAGAGACAGAACTTTTCGGATTCCGGAAGATCGTAGTTTTCCTCTTGCTGCGGTAAGTGATCCTGGTCTCTTCTGCCGGGGTCG